>DMJA01000289.1 GCA_003451935.1 Verrucomicrobiota bacterium
GCCCAGCGCCGCGCCTTCCTTCCTCCGCATCGCGCACAACCCCGACAGCGCCGCATCCAGGGCCTGATCCACCACCGGCCCCAGCGCCTCGATGTCTTTTCCGCCGTGCTCGAACGCCACGATGCCCGGCAGCGACAGCAGCGCCGAGGCCTTCAAATCGTCCGGGAGGCCGAGCTTCTTCGCCGCGGCGCGCAGCGCGGAAACGGCCGACCGCGCCAGCCCCAGGTCCACCCGCGCGCCCGACGCCCGGGCCGCCTCCGCCCACGTCACGCGGATCTCGCCCGTCACCCGGCCCCGCGACAGGCGCGCCTGGATGCGCGCCTGCACGCGCGACTCGAACGACGCCAGGAAGCCGGGCAGTCCCACATTCACGTCGAGCTGCTTGCGGTTCACACTGCTCAGCTCCGCCTCGACGCGCGCGAGGCGCCCGGCCGCCACGCCCGTTCCACGGCCTGTCATGCTCATCAAACTCATGCTTTTCATCCTACGCCCGCCAGCGCCGCGCCGTCAACGCGTCCCGCTACATCGCCGGCTTCTCTTTCTTCGCCGGCTCTTCCTTCGGCTCCGCGATTTCGTCGGACACAATGGCGTCCCACGCCTGCTTGTACTGCTCCGCCATGTCCGCCGATTCCAGCCAAACGAGGTTTTCCCAGTTCGACACCTGCGCGGTCGTGGTGAAATTGTAGCTGCCGGCCACGACCCAGCGCATGTCGAAAACCATGAACTTGTTGTGCATGGCCGAATAGTCGCCCGCCGTGCGGATCAGCGTCACGGGAATGCCCTCCTCGCGGAGCCATGCAATCAGCTTCTGGGCTCCGGCGAATTCGGCCTGGTTCACGTCCATCTTCACCTCGACGCGCACGCCGCGGCGGTGCGCCTGCACCAGCGCCGCCGCGATCCGCGTGCGGGTGAAGGCATAGGCCGCCACCCAGATGCTCTCCTGGCTCTTCTCGATGGCTTGCAGCACCACGCCCTCGCACTCCTCGTTGAACGCGCACAGGGCGTTGACCTGCGTCTGGATCGGGACCGGAGAATCGAAGACCTCCTGCCGCGATTTCCCGTACTGGCGCTCGTAGCGCTGCCGGATGTTCTTGCCATAGAACGAGCCCCGGGATTCCGCCGCCTTGAATTCATTCCAGACGGGCAGCGGAACCTCGAAATAGCGGACCGGGACGGGATCGTCTCCCAGCTGCACCTGCAACGTTCCTTCCGAAGCCCCCTCCTCGTATTCAAAGGAGACATCGTGCACCCAATCGCTTGCCGTCTCCAGGCGCTCCTGCACTGGCGCCGCCCAGGCCGCGGCCGCGCACCCGGCGCACACCGCCGCCCACCCCGTCCATCGCTTGGTCATGCTTCTCATTGGTTCTCCCGTTGGCAGGCAAGAGTAGGACACCGACCGCCGCGATTCAATCCGGACTTTCCGCTTTGCAGGGGCGACGGGCTTGGGATATCTTGCCCCCATCGCATGCAAGAACTCATCCAGAGATGGCAGGATTGGCGGGCGGGGCTACGCTGGACGCGCCTTTCCCCCGCCGCGCAGCGGGAAATCGGCTTCTGGTCCGTCGTGGCGGGCCTGCTGTTCTTCCTGTTCCATCTGCACGGCAACAGCCAGGAGGTGGCCACCTGCCGCCATTCGGTCTTCCTCTGGCTGCGCAGCCGGTGGGTGGGCGACTACGCCTATGGCCTGTTCCTCCCGCTGGCGAGCCTGTTCGCGCTCTGGATGCGGCGCAAGGAGATCGCTACTGCGCCCAAGCGGGCGGACGGACGCGGGGCGCCGGTGGTGGTGTTCGCCCTCGCCTTGCATTGGATCGGCGTGCTGGGACAACAGCCGCGCATCTCCGTGGCCGGCCTGATCCTCCTGCTCTGGGGCCTGCCTTTCCTTATATATGGATATGGCGTCGCCCGCTGGCTGCTCTTCCCCTGCGGCTATCTCTTCCTCTCCATCCCGCTCAATTTCATCGACAGCATGACCGCGCCGCTGCGGCTCTTCGCCACCGCCGTCTCGGCGGGCCTCCTCAACGGCTTCGGTCTGGAGGTCCAGCGCACCGGGGCGGGCCTGTTCTCCGGGGCGGGCAACGCCTTCGCCTTCAATGTCGCGCCCGAGTGCAGCGGCCTGCGGTCGCTGCTGGCCATGACCGCCCTGATGGCCTTCTACGCCTGGTACAGCCAGAAAACCCTCGCCAAGAAGTGGATTCTTTTCCTCTTCTGCATCCCCGTGGCGGTCATCGCCAACATCTGCCGCATCATCCTCGTCGTGGCCGTCGCCGCCTTCTTCGGGCAGGACACCGCGATGGGCCTGTGGCATGATTACTCGGGCTATCCCATTTTCCTCATCAGCATCCTGCTGATGCTCGCGCTCGACCGACTGCTCAACATGGACTACCGCATCGCATGGACCACACTCAAAAATCTATTCTTGGGCCGCGCCTCTTCGTGATCGCCGCCCTGGCGGTCGCCGCCTGGGCCATGGTGTACAAGACGGGCGTCGCCACCAGCGACGAAGCCGGAATCGTCCTGCATTTGCCCGAAGAGGTGGCCGACTGGCGCGGCGTGGACCTGCTCTTCTGCCCCAACCGCGAATGCGGCGGCCAGTTTTTCCCCGCCCAGCTCGCGGATCCTTCCACCTGCCCCCGCTGCGGCTCGCCGCTCGGCAACATGAACTGGGCCGAGCGCTCCATGCTGCCCGCCGACACCGGCCTCGTCCGCAAGTATTATTCCCGCCCCGGCGGACGCGACGATCTCCACGCCACCATCGTCCTCAGCGGCGACGACCGCTCCAGCATCCACCGCCCGCAGGTCTGCATGACCGCCGCCGGAAACGAAATCACGGAGGAGCGCGTCATCCGCATCCCGCTCGCCGGGCGCGACCAGCCCCTCGAAGTGATGGTGATGGACATGGTCAAGCCCGTCCAGCGCGAAGACGGCACCCCCGCCATCTATCCTTCCTATTACGCCTACTGGTTCGTGGGCAAGGACCGCGAGACCGCTTCGCACATCGTCCGCATGGTCTGGATGGCCTATGACCGGATCTTCCACGGCGTTTCGCACCGCTGGGCCTACATCGCCCTGTCCGGCGGACGCGTCCCCGGCTCCGGCGCGCACCTCCAGACCATCGCCGACTTTGCCAGCCAGTTGCATCCCGCCTTGCTCAAACCCGAATGACATGGCATCCTCTCCCTCCATGAGCATCCCTTCCCGACAGCCCGTCACCCTGATCACCGGCGGCGCCGGCTTCCTCGGCTCCCACCTCTGTGACCGGCTTCTCGCCGAGGGCCACCGCGTCATCGCGATGGACAACCTCCTGACCGGCAACCTCGACAACATCGCCCATCTGCGCTCCCGGACCGACTTCGAGTTCATCAACCACAATGTCACGACCCACATCGACCTTTCCGGGCCGCTCGACTACATCTTCCACTTCGCCTCCCCCGCCAGCCCCATCGACTATCTCGAACTGCCGATCCAGACCCTGAAGGTCGGCGCCCTCGGCACCCACAACGCCCTCGGCCTGGCCAAGGCCAAGGGGGCGCGCCTGCTGCTCGCCTCCACCTCCGAGGTCTATGGCGACCCCCTCGTCCATCCGCAGGTCGAGACCTACTGGGGCAACGTGAACCCCATCGGCCCCCGCGGCGTCTACGACGAGGCCAAGCGCTTCGCCGAGGCCATCGTCATGGCCTACCACCGCTATCACGGCGTCCAGACCCGCATCGTCCGCATCTTCAACACCTATGGCCCCCGCATGCGCCCCAAGGACGGCCGCATCGTCCCCGCCTTCTGCTGCGAAGCCCTCAAGGGCGAGCCCCTCACCGTCTTCGGCGACGGCAAGCAGACCCGCTCCTTCTGCTATGTGTCGGACCTCGTCGAGGGCATCTTCCGCCTGATGATGAGCGACCACTCCGACCCCGTGAACATCGGCAATCCCCGCGAACTCACCGTCATGGACTTCGCGCTCAAGATCAAGGAACTCACGAAGAGCGCGAGCCCCATCGTCCACAAGCCCTTGCCCGTGGACGACCCCAAGGTCCGCCAGCCCAACATCGACAAGGCCCGCCGGCTCCTCGGCTGGGAGCCCCGGATGCCCCTCGAGGACGGACTCCGCCTCACCATCGACTATTTCGCCTCGCTCATCCAAAAAGGCATTGTCTAACGAAAGGATCCGCCATGCACCTGCGCTACATCAACAAGCTCGGCATTCCCAAGGACATCGAACTCACCGGCGAGCCCCTCACCATCGGCCGCAGCCGCGAAGCCGACATTCCGCTGCTCGACGACAAGGTTTCGCGCGCGCATTGCGGCATCCGCCTCTCCAACGGCGAATTCTACCTCAAGGACATCAAGTCCCGCAACGGCACCTTCGTCAACGGCCAGCGCGTCGAGGACACGGCCAAGCTCAAGGCCGGCGACCGCATCCAGGTCGGCTCCACCATCTTCGTCCTCGAATCCGCCTCCACGCAGGAAGACGCCGCCAAGGGTCTCGCCTCCGTGCAGAGCTCCATGGATGACGGCAAGGGCTACACCACCATCCTGAAGGAAATCGTCGAAGACCTCGCCCCGGCCGCCGCCGCCGCGGAACAACCGCCCGCCGCCAAGCCGTCCATCAAGGTCGCCCCCTCCATCAAGATCTCCGCCAACCCCAAGGCCGAGTCCGCCCCCGCGGCGGCAGACAAGCCCGCCGGCGGCAAGATCCGGATCACCATCAAGAGGTAGGCGTCCGGCGCCACGCCCGGCGCAAACAAAGGGGACCCAGCAAAAATCGCGGCCGCTGCCGGCCGCGATTTCCTTTACCGTGGAAGCTCTTTCCGCCCCCCCCGGGACCCTCGCGTCAGTTCTTTTCGCGGAACGTGATGCGCCCTTTTGTCAGATCCGTCGGGCTGATCTCCACGGTGACTTTGTCGCCGGTGGTGATCTTGATGAAATGCCGGCGCATCTTTCCCGAAATGTGGGCAAGGACTTCGTGGCCGTTTTCCAGCCGCACGCGGTACATCGTCGCAGGCAGCACCTTGACCACCTCGCCGTTGACCGTCAATAAATCGCTTTCTTTCGCCATAATCTGTCGAACCGCTCCTTCTCCCGACCAATGGCGCGCTTTATAGCAGAACCGCGGCAAGATGCAAGGGTTTCGCTCAGCGGCGGGCTTGTTTTGGGCTGTTCAGGGGGACGGCGGTTTGGTTCACTTCCGGGCCGGCATGAGCGACAAGTCCACAACCCCGATGATGGCCCAGTACCGCCGCGCCAAGGCGGAGATCGCCCCCGACACCATCCTCTTCTTCCGCCTGGGCG
>DMJA01000196.1 GCA_003451935.1 Verrucomicrobiota bacterium
ACCAGGTTCTTGCCGATGTCGTGCACGTCGCCCGCCACCGTGCCGATCACCATCTTGCCCGACGATGATGCCTGCCCCGCCTTCAGGTGCGGCCTGATCAGGTCCACGGCCTTTTTCATCACTTCGGCCGACTTCAGCACGAACGGCAGCTGCAGGATGCCGTCGTTGAACAGCCGCCCCACTTCCTTCATCGCGGGAATTAGGTGCCCGTTAAGGATGTCTTCCGCCGGCATTTCCGCCAGCAACGCCGGGATGGCGGTTTCCAACAGCGCGGCTTTTCCTTTAATAAGGGCGGCCGCCACCCGCTCGGCTGGCGACTGCGCCGCGCCCGCCCCACCCGCCTCTGCCTCCGGCACGGCCGCCTCGAAGTGTTGGATATAGTTTTCCAGCGGGTCGCCGTCCGTCGCGTCGTTGTCCAACAGCTTTTCGGCCAACTTCACCGCCGCCGGCGCCAGATCCGTCAGCGGCACCAGCGTGGAGGTGTTGATGATGCACGCATCCATCCCCGCCTTGACGCAGCGGTCCAGGAAGACGGTGTTGAGCACCTTGCGCGCGGGCGGTTTCAGCCCAAACGAAATGTTCGACAGTCCCAGAATCGTCCGCACGCCGGGAAATTCCGCATGGGTCCGCCGGATGGCCTCGACCGTTTCCTTGGCCGCGTCGCGCAGCGTGCCGTCGCCGCTGCACACGGTGAAGGTCAGGGTGTCGATCAGCAGATCGCCTCGCCGCAGCCCGCGCTTCTCGCAGAACTCGATCAGCCGCCCGGCGATTTCCACCTTGCGCTGCGCCGTCATCGCCATGCCGGTCTCGTCGATCGTCAGCGCCACCAGCCCCGCCCCGAAGCGCCGCGCCAACTCGACGAGCTTCTCGGCCTTCTCCTCGCCCGATTCGAAGTGGATGGAATTGACGAGCATGCGTCCGCCGTAGAGCTTCAGCGCGGCCTCGACCACGTCGATCTGCGTGCTGTCCACCATCAGCGGCAGGCGGCATTCGCGCGCCGCGCGCGCCACCAGCGTGGACATGTCCGCGATCTCGTTGCGCCCCGCATAGGCCACGCTCAAATCCAGCACGTGCGCCACGCCGTTGTCCTGCTCCGTCAGCAAATCGAACGCCGCGTCGAGATTTTCCGCCAGCAGCGCGTCGCGGAACTTCTTGGAGCCCGTGGCGTTCGCCCGCTCGCCCACATAAAGCGGCCGCGGCTCCTGCGTCAGGTCCATCGGCGCAAACACGCTGCCGACCTGGTCGACCGTCTGTACACTGCGGGGCGAGGGAGCCTTCGCCTCGCCCAGCGCCTTCCGCAGCTCGCGGATGTGCTCCGGCGTCGTCCCGCAACACCCGCCCGCGATATTCAACCCCAATTCCTTGACGATCGGCGCGAAGGCCTGCGTGTACGACTTCGGATCCAGCGGATAATGCACTTGCCCGTTCCGCAGCGTCGGCAGCCCCGCGTTCGGCATGCAGCCAATGCCCCCGCGCCATTGCTTCGCCATGGCCTCCAGATGCCGCTTCATGGCTTCCGGACCCGTCGCGCAATTCAGGCCGAGGACGTCGATCGGATACGGCTCCAGCGCCGCCATCACCGCCCAGATCGACGAGCCAACCAGCAGCGTTCCCGTCGTCTCCACCGTCACCGACACGTAGATCAGCTTGTCGGTGCGCGGCCCCATGACCTGCGTCGCCGCCGCGACCGCCGCCTTGATCTGCAGCAGATCCTGGCACGTCTCGATCAAGACGCCGTCCGCGCCGCCCTCCAGCAAGCCGCCCATCTGCTCCTGGTAGCCGCCGTACAAATCGTCGAACGAAATCTGCCCCAGCGTCGCCAGCCGCGTGCCCGGCCCCACCGAGCCCAGCACGAAGCGCGGCTTGCCGTCCTTCGCCGCCGCCGCATCCGCCGCCGAACGCGCGATTTGCGACGCCGCGCGGGAAATCTCCTTCGCGCGCGCCGCCAGACGGTATTCCCCCAGCGTGACCGGCGACGACCCGAAGCTGTTGGTTTCCACCGCGTCGCTCCCCGCCGCGAAATACGCCGCATGGATGTCGCGGATGATCTCCGGCGCCGACAGATTCAACCACTCGTTGCAGCCTTCGTACGTTCCCCACTCCTCCGCCCCGGGAGTCCGGTTCTGGATCTGCGTGCCCATCGCCCCGTCCACCAGCAGGAGGTTTTTCTTCAAAAAATCTTTAATGGCCATGGGTGTTCGCCTTTCCGTTGATCGGAAGGCCTACCATACACACCCCGCCCCGCGCCCTCAACGGGAAAGAATGCCGTTTTGCCGCAGAAATCGCAGAGATTGAGAAAAGGCAGGAACGCCTTGCCGCGGCGGCCGGGCTGTTGGATTCGTTGGAGGCCACCCTTGCATGGGCGGCGATCCCGCCGGGGATGCCCGTAAACTGCGCCCGGGTGGTCAGCGGAAGATGTTGAGATAGGTGTTGGTCAGGCCCTTGCCGCCGGCCCACATCCGGGCCAGCGCAACGTTGTCCCAGGTGACCCAGATATCCGTGTCGCACTTGTCGCCGAGTTCCAGCAGCAGCCGTTCGGTGGTCTCCCAATCGCCCGCCTTGCCCGCGAAGACCGCATAGACGTTGCGAACCAGGTTGGCGTCCGGCCAGCGGGCCAGAATGCGCTCGAATCCGGCCTTCATCGGCTCCCATTTCAGGCCCAGGTCCGGAAAGAAGTGCTGCTGTTTTTCCAGCAGGGACCGGTCGACATCCGTGCGCACACCCCAGGCAATCCGGGCGTAGAGTTCTTCGCCCACCCCGCCCGGGAACCGCTCCAGCAGCGAATGGACGAAGGCCACCCATTCGCCCTCCTGGCCATGCCACTTGGGCTGGAGATAATTCACCTTCTGGAGGTAGAAGGTGATGTATTCCGGTTCCAGCCGCACGGCCTCCTCGAACAGCGCCTCGTACTCCTCCCGCGGCCACCCCTGCCCCAGCGCCACTGTCTGCATGATGACATACCACATCGGGCATTCGTTCCTGCGCGGATACAGCGCCTCCAGTTCGGCACGGGCGAGGGCCAAGCGCTCGCGAAACAGCTTCCATCCCTCTTCCGTGACGGTGCGGGCCCAGCCGCCGCCCCGGGCCTCCCACGCGTAGGTCGCCATCCAGTTGGCATGGATCAGCTTGGGCGTGATGGAATCGGGAAACGCCGCCTCCCATTCCTCCAGACGGGCGAGGAATTCCTGGAGATCCACTTCCGTCCCAGGTCCGAAGGCCTTATAGAACGCAGAAATCTTCCACACCCCGCCCCGGAACAACTCGTGGTTCCTCCACCATTGCTCCGCCAACCGATCCAGCGTGGCGTAATCCCCGGCCTTGAACCGCCTGAGCAGCGACCTCGACATTTGCTGCCGGAACTCCCCACCGTCGCCATCCGCGTCCAGCGAAACCGTGTCGCCCTTGGATTTCATCAGTTGGATTTGCGCGGCGTCCGTCACGCGGATCTCCGGACCCTTCCGCCCCTTCTCCACCTTGCCGGTCACGCGCACGGTCATGCCGTTGAAAGGCGGGAACTTGCCCAGCAAATCTTCGTGCTCCCCCGCGAAAAGCACGGACAACGCTTGAAAGGGATAGGCCCCGCCGAAACTGAGGTAGGTCGCCTTGAACTGCGGAGAGGCCGCCACGCCCGTGACTTCCCCTTCAAAGGTGACGACCTCCCCGATCCGTTTGGCCGCCTCATCCACCGATAGCACCGGCTGCGCACCGGCCACCCCTGCCAGCCACAAACAAATCCCCACCGCGCCGCACATTCGCCGTTTCATCGCCATTAAACCCTTTCCCTCCGCCACGGGAGATTCCAATTCATTAGGATATCACCCCCTCGCCGCCACCCGCCACCCAAAACCAGCCCCCGGGCCCATCGCCGGCAGTGCCCGATGGGACTGGCCCTCTGCGGCAAAAATGGTTTCGGGACTTGATTTCTGCGCCCGGATTCCTGTAAATGGCCGCCCTTATGAAAAAAACCTATTCCATTGGATTGATTCCCGGAGACGGGACCGGCCCCGAAGTCACCCGCGAAGCCGTCAAGGTTCTTGAGGTCGCTTCCCGGAAGTTCGGCTTCAAGCTGGATTACACGAACTACGATTTCGGAGGCGAACGCTACCTGAAGACCGGCGAGACGCTGCCGGATTCCGCCATCGAGGAATTCCGCAAGCATAGCGCGCTCTATCTCGGCGCCATCGGGCATCCCGACGTCAAGCCGGGCATCCTCGAGTGCGGCATCCTCCTCAAAACCCGCTTCGTCCTGGACCAGTACATCAACCTGCGCCCGGTGAAGCTCTACCGCAAGGAAGACTGCCCGCTGAAAGACAAGGAGCCCAAGGACGTCGATTTCGTCGTCATCCGCGAAAACACCGGCGGCATCTATACCGGCGTGGGCGGCGCCGTCCAGAAGGGCACGAACCTCGAAGTCGCCACGCAGGTCATGGTCTACAGCCGGCCCGTCGTGGACCGCTGCATGAAGTTCGCCTACGAGTACACCCGCCGCCGCAACCGCAAGAAGATGCTGACCCTCGTCCACAAGTGCAACGTCCTCACCCACTGCGGCGACCTTTGGGTCCGTTCGCACAAGGAGATGGGCGACCGCGACTACCAGGACATCAAGCAGGACTACAACCACGTGGACGCCTGCACGATGTGGTTCGTGAAGCAACCCGAGTGGTACGACGTCATCGTGACGGAAAACCTCTTCGGCGACATCATCACCGACCTGGCCGCCATCGTCCAGGGCGGGCTCGGCGTCGCCGCCGGCGGCAACATCAATCCCGAAGGCGTCTCGATGTTCGAGTGCATGGGCGGCAGCGCCCCGAAATACACCGGCAAGAACGTCATCAATCCCATCGCGGCCATCGCCGCGGGCGGCATGATGCTCGACACCCTCGGCGAAACCGAAGCCGCCGCGGCCATCGACAAGGCCGTCACCGGCTCCCTCAACGGCGGCAAAATCAAGTCCCTCGCCGCCGGCCGCATGGGCATGGGCACCACCCAGGTCGGCGACCTCATCGCTTCCGCGGTGTGAGGACTGCCGCCCGATGGTAGGGACGGCTCGCCGAGCCGTCCGGGCTGTTCCCTTCTTAAAAGAAACGGCTGTTGGTTCTGAATTCTGAAAATCCTGTCCATCCTGTCTAAAAAGGAAACCAAAATGAAAAAATACAACGTCTGCATGGTCGGCATCGGCGCGGTCGGGACGGAAATCGTCCGGCTGCTCCGCAAGCGCAATTTCCCTATGGCCAAGTTGACCGCGTTCGCGACCCGCGAGCGCACCGAGATGATCGACGGCCTGCCCGTCGACGTGAAGGTCGCCACGGGCCCCGAGTCGTTCAAGGGCTATGATTTCGCGTTTTTCGCCGGAACCGAGGGCGCCAAGGGCGCCTCCAAGACCCTGGGCTGGGGCGCGGCCGAAGTCGGCTGCGTCGTCGTCGACAACGGCGACGACTTCCGCATGGATCCGCGCGTGCCCCTCTGCATCCCGGAGATCAACGGCGACGCCTTGAAGGGCCACCAGAACTTCATCGCCAACCCGAACTGCTCGACTGCCATCGCGCTGATGCCGCTCTACGCGCTGCACCGCGAGGCCAAGATCAAACGCATCGTCTGCTGCACCTACCAGGCTGTCTCCGGCTCGGGCAGCGCCGCCATCCGCGAGCTGGAAAACCAGGTCCGCGCCTGGGCCGAAGGCAAGCCGATCACCCACGAGGTCTATCCCGCGCAGATCGCCTTCAACGTCATCGCGCAGATTGGCTCCGAGGCCAAGGACCTTCCCGGCTACACGAGCGAGGAAGCCAAACTCGGCCGCGAGACCCGCAAGATCCTCGGCGATGACGCCATCCGCGTCGTCTCCACCTGCGTGCGCGTGCCGGTCTTCAACGGCCACAGCGTCGCCCTCCACGTCGAGTTCCACAACCCGCTCACCCCCGAACGCGCCCGCGAAATCCTCGAAAAGACCGAAGGCGTGCAGGTCGTGGACGATCTGTCCAAGTCGATTTTCCCGACGCCCCTCGAGGCCACCGGCAAGTACGACGCGCTCGTCGGACGCATCCGCAAAGACCCTTCGGTCGACAATGGTCTTTCGCTGTTCGTCTCCGGCGACAACATTTGGAAGGGCGCGGCCCAGAACGCCATCCAAATCGCCGAGAAGATGATCGAGATGGGTCTCAAGTAATCAACGGATTCCCTGCCCCCACCCCCGGCCGGCATTTGCCGCCCGGGGGTTTTCCGTGTCCCGGCCTGGAAAGCCCTCCTCCCGCCAATTCCCAACCAGGAACAAGCCGGATTTATTCCTTGCACTTATGCGCATATGCGCATAAGCGTATATCCATGAACTCAACCCAAGCCAAAGCCCAAGCCGCCATTTTGAAAGCCCTCGGACACCCTATCCGCGTCCAAATGCTGGACGCGCTCAGCCGGGGGGATCGATGCGTCAACGACCTCCGCATCCTCGCGACGGTCTGCCAAGCCAACGTTTCGCGCCATCTCGCCTGTCTCAAGCGGGCCGGTCTCGTGACTGAGCGACGGGTCGGCCCCCGGGTGATCCACCACCTCGCCTGTCCGGGCATGTTGCAGGCGCTCAAATGCGCCGAAGATGCCGCCCAAGGGGCCAAAAAGCGACGCGACAACGAGGGCTGAACCTCCTCTGCGCCCGGGAAGCCGGCGCTCGCCCCCCCTCCCTCTTGGCCCATAAAAAGTTTCCACGCCGTGGAAGCTTTCTTTCCACGGCGTGGAAAACCCGTAACGCCGGATGGCCGGAACCGCTTCTACTTGCGGTTCACCACGGCGGCGGTGATTCCCTTGTCGTCGAGGTCAATCAGCTCTTTCGCGGCCAGTTCGGCGGCCTTGTAGTTGGCTTCGCGCGTGCTGGCGCCCAAGTGCGGCACCATGATGTCGGCAATGTCCGCGACGCTCTTGGGGCCTTCTTCGTCCTTGGCATAGACATCGTTCAGGAAACGGATCTTCCTCTCGGCCTTGACGGCGCGCAAGTCCGCCTCGTTGACGATGCCCGCGCGCGCGCAGTTGACCAGGGTGGCGCCTTCCTTCATCTGGCCAAGGAGGACGCGGTTGACCATTCCCTTGGTCTCGGCGTTCTCGGGCAGATGCAGGGAAACGTAGTCCGACTGGGCGAACAGCTCGGGCAACGAAACCAGTTGGATGCCCAAGGCCTTGGCCTGCTCGGGCGTGGCGAACGGGTCATAGCCGAGCAGCTTCGGTTCGAAGCCGGAAAGCCGCTTGGCCACAAGGCGGCCGATGTAGCCGAGCCCCACGATGCCCACCGTCTTTCCGGTGATCTCGGTGCCCATGAACGCGGTCTTCTCCCACTTGCCGGCGCGGCAGGAGGCGTCGGCGGGAATGAGCTTGCGCGCATCGGCCAGCATCAGGGCGACGACTTCCTCGGCGACGCCGTTGGAGTTGGCGCCGGGGGTGTTCATCACATCCACGCCCTTCGCGCGGGCATGGACGATGTCGATCGTGTTGTAGCCGGCGCCGGCGCGGACGACGACCTTCAGCGCGGGAGCCGCGTCGATGATCTCCGCCGTCACCTTCTCGCTGCGCACGATCAGCGCGTGCAGATCGGGATTCTCCTTCGCGAACTGCAGGATGTCCGCCTTCGGAATCTGCGTCACCGTGTAGCCGCCATGGGCCTCCAGGATCTTCTTGGCCACCGAATCCAGCGCAGTCGGGATCAATACCTTTTTCATTTCTTTTCCTTTCATCGTTCCAAATCTGAATTGAACGCCCGCACTTTATCTTCCCCGGATTCCGCGTGCAAGTCCTTCCCAAGGCCCCAGGGTCTTTTGTTTCATCGGC
>DMJA01000215.1 GCA_003451935.1 Verrucomicrobiota bacterium
ATGCCGGGCTTGATCCTGAGGCGCCACATGTACCCCGGCAAAACCGAGCGGAAGCTCTCGTCGTGGGCCACGGCGTGGGGCCGGGGGCCCACCAGGCTCATGGAGCCCTCCAGCACGTTGAAAAGCTGCGGCAGTTCGTCGAGGGAGTAGCGGCGGAGCCAGCGGCCGAGGGGCGTGATGCGCGGGTCGTCCTTGATCTTGAACACGGGGCCGGAGACTTCGTTGCGGTGCTCGAGTTCGTCGCGGATTTCCTCGGCGTTGGCGACCATGGTGCGGAACTTGTGCATCTTGAAGGTGCGTCCGTGCAGCGTGCTGCGGAGCTGGGTGAAAAGGATGGGGCCGGGCGAGGTGGCGCGGATGGCGAGGGCGATGCCGAGCAACAGCGGGGAGAGGATTACCAGCGCGAAGGCGGAGAAGACGAGGTCGAGCACGCGCTTGATCAGGAGCGCCCAGGGGGATTTGGCGGTGGTGCTGAAGAGGATCATGGGCTCGCCGGCCAGCTCGTCGAGCGTGGCCTCGGCGATGGTGGTGCGCAGGAATTCGGGCAGCAGCCAGGCCTCGATGCCTTCGGTTTCGCATTGTCGCAGCCAAGAGCCGATCTGGGCGGCGGAAAGGCCGTCGGGGAGCAGGATGACGGCATCCACCACGGTGGCGTGCAGGACGGCGGAGAAATCGTTGAGCGTCCCGGGCGAGGAGAAGCCGGGCGGGGGGGGCGTTCCGGCGGGCGGCAGGAAGCCGGCGACTTCGAAAAACGGCGCGCGGTCGGCGTGGCCGAACCAGTCGAGGAGGCCGGCGGCGCGGGACGGATCGCCGGCCAGCAGCAGGCGTCGCCGGGGCTCGAGGCGCAGGAGGAAGGGCTGCAGATAGACGGCGCGCAGATAGACCGCGAGGATGGAATAGGCGCAATGGATGCCGAGGATCGTGCGGGGCACCATGTGCAGCCGGAGGACGTAGAGCAGGCCGAGCAGGATGGCGAAGCTCAGAAGTCCCGCCCGCGCGATGGAACGGAACCGGCGGGCGGGGGGGACGCCGACAAACTGGCGGTAGATGCCGGAGAAATCCAGCACGAAGCCCCAGACCGGCACGACCAGCACGTAGAGCCAGGAGTTGGACCAGAACATGTCGAAGATGGCGAAGGTGCCCGGGAAGAGCCACGCCAGCATCTTGTGGGTGACCAGCGCGGCCAGCAGCGTGCCGCAAACCAGGACCGCGTCCAGGAATGCCGCCAGCTCGGATTGGAATCTGAAACTTCTTTGCAACATGGCTTATGCGAGGCGAAATCGTAGCAAAGGGCCACCGCGCGACCAATCCCGAAATTCGGGGGCGGCCGCCATCAGAAGCGCTTGAGATCCTCGCGCAGGAAGGCGAGGACATCCTGGAAGCGTTTCAAGTTTTCCGGATCCACGCGCGTGAGGGTTTCGTGGGCATCGTACATCAGGGCGGCCATCTCGTGTTCGCTGGCGGGGGAGGCGTGGACCGGGCGCAGGCTCTGTTCCAGGCGGGACAGGTCGCCCAGGCCTTCGGGAAGCGCCCCGGCGGGATAGGTCTTGAGGATCCGGTTCACGCCCAGGCCGTTGAGCAGCGCATGGGCATGCGGGGAGAGGTTGATGAAGACCAGCCGGGTGGTATCGGACTTCTGGAGGGAAAAACCCATCAAGGCGATGGCGCCCATGAAGGTGCTGTCCATGGACAGGCAGGGGGCCATGTCCACCACAATCAACGCGCTGCCGGCCAAAATGGCGGCTTGCATGGCCTGCTTGAAGGAGGGGGCCAGCTTGAAGGTGGCCGCGCCGCTGACCACCATCAGCGTGCAATTGTCCACCGTGGCGGCGAGTATCCGGTTTTCGGCTGGAGGCTGGGGATCCATGGGGGGGGCCTTATCCGTCCCAGTTGTCGGAAGCTTGGGTGGCCAAGGCGCGGCCGCGCCAGACGATGCGCACGCGCCATTTCACGACCCGGCCCGCCCGTTGGATTTCGTCGGGGGGGATTTCGATGACCGAGCGGATGTGTCCTTCGGATTTTGCGGTGGTGCGCAGGATGCGGTTTTTGACGAGGGCATCCCGGTCCTGGAGGGACTCGAGCAACAGGATGGCGCCGGGGGGGATGCCGGGCGGGTTGGCGTACCAGCGGATGTCGAAGCGCTCCGCCCCGTTGTTTTCAATCTCTGGATCCTGGAAAACGCGAATGCCGGCCCCTGGCACGACGGCGGTGGTTCGGTTCACATAGGACCGTTCCACCTGGACGATGCTGGCGCGGGCGACATAGGCGGGTGGGGCGGCGCCGGCCAGGGACGCCGCTCCCAGCACCGGCCACAAGGCGAACAGCGCGCTCAGGGAGGCAGAAATCCGCGAAACCGGGGGGAGGATGGACCTGTCGAGGTGCGCTGCCATTCAGGTAAAACGTATCATGCGGCTGAAGGGGGTGTCAACGGACGCCTTCCGCGCTTTTGCGCCGCAGATCAGCAGGTCAGCAGATCAGCGAGGGCGGGGCTGGAACGGGGATTCCTTGGCGAGCTGTTCGAAGAGCGCCTTTTCGCGCGCCGTAGGGGGATCGGGGAGGACGATGCGGATGTTGACAAAGATGTCGCCGCGCGAACCGTGCTTGTCGGGCAGGCCTTTGCCGCCAAGGCGCAGGCGGGCGCCGCCTTGGGTGCCGGGGGGGATGTTCAGCGCGGCGGGGCCTTCGAGCGTGGGGATGCGGACCTTGGCGCCGAGCACGGCCTCCCACGGCGCGAGGGGCAGGGTCAGGTCGAGGTCGTTTCCATGGAGCTGGAAGACCGGATGCGGGGCCACGCGCAGGTTCAGATACAGGTTGCCGCCGCCCTCGCCTTGTCCAGAGAGGCGGATGCGGGTGCCGTCGGTGGCGCCCGGGGGGATGCGCACGTGGAAGGTCCTGGACTGCCGCGACACCGATCCATCGGGCCGCGCGCTGGGCACTTGGAGCGTGATGCTTTTCGGCGCGCGGTTGAGCAGGTCCTCGAGGGTGAGCGTCAGGTTCGCCTCGAAATCCTGCCCGCGCGGCGTGAACGCCTCCCCGCCGCCGCCCCCTCCGCCAAAGCCGCCGAAGCCCGCAAAGGGGCTTCCGCCGCGCCGGCCGCGCGCGCCCCGAGACGCCCCGCCAAGGTCGCCGAACATCGCCGAGAAGAAATCGCTGAAATCGCCCCCGGCGCCCGGCGCCCCGCCGAATTCGAAATGGATGCCGCCGCCGGGCCCGCTGCTGGCGCCTTCGAAGCCGCCCCAGCCGGGCGGCGGGGTGAAGTCCTGCCCCGATTTCCAGTTGTGGCCGAGGGCGTCGTAGCGCTTGCGCTTCTCCGGATCGGAGAGCACTTCATAGGACTCGTTGATCTCCTTGAACTTGGTTTCGGCGCCGGGCGATTTGCTGACATCGGGATGGTATTGCCGGGCCAGCTTGCGGAAGGCCTTCTTGATGTCGTCGGCCGAGGCGTCGCGCGGGACGCCCAGCACGGCGTAATAGTCCAGGTATTTCATCGTCGGCGGGCGGCTAGCGTTTCAGGCGGTCCACGTCTTTTTCGAGTTCATCGAGGCGGCGCTCGACGGTGTCGAAGGGGGAGATGCTGCCGTACGATTCGCCCAGCCGCTTCTCGACGTCGTCCAGCCGTTTTTGGAGGTCGGCCATCTTCTCCGTGGATTCGCGGAGTTGTTCCGACAGGTTCCGGATGTCCCGCTGGAGGGAGTCGGTGGTGACGGGAACGGGGTCGGCGGCCCAAACGGAAGCCGCGAGGGCCAAGGCCAGGGAGGCGGAAAGAATGGGAATTTTCATGATGCGATGGTTCTCCTGTCTGGCCGACAATATAGGGCAGGCGGCCGGCCGGGGCAATCCGCATCCGCATCCTCCGGCAAAAAAGAGGCGGCGGCCCATTGACGCAGAGGGAGGGGGCTGGTATGTTCCCCGCGATTTCGCAATCGGTGCACCCGTGGTGAAATTGGCAGACACGTAAGATTCAGGTTCTTATGCCTTTAAAAGCGTGTGGGTTCGAGTCCCTCCGGGTGCACCACTTTTTCAGGCCCGCGCTTGTGTTGCGCGGGCCATTTTGTTTTAATGACAAACAGGCCCGAAATCGCGCATGACCGAAAAATTCGCATCCGAAACCCTGAACTGCGCGGACGCAGAGTTCGACCTGACTCTGCGGCCGGGGCGTTTCACGGATTTCATCGGGCAGGGGAAGATCCGCGAGCGGCTGGAACTGAGCGTGGCCGCGGCGAAGGGCCGGGGGGATGTGATGGACCACGTGCTGCTCTGCGGCCCGCCGGGCCTGGGCAAGACCACCCTGGCCTACATCCTCGGGTCGGCGATGGGGGCGAACGTCAAGGCCACCTCGGGCCCCATCCTCGCCAAGCCCGCCGACCTGGCCGGCATGCTGACCAACCTCGAGAAGGGCGACCTGCTGTTCATCGACGAGATCCACCGCATCCAGAAGAGCGTGGAGGAATACCTCTATTCGGCGATGGAGGACTTCGCGATCGACATCGTGCTCGACCAGGGCGCCCACGCCCGCAGCGTGCGGCTGAATCTGCCGCGCTTCACGCTGGTGGGCGCCACGACCCGCAGCGGGCTTTTGAGCGCCCCGATGCGCTCGCGCTTCGGCACGACCAACCGCCTCGACTACTATTCCGCCGGCGAGCTGGGCCAGGTGGTCCGGCGCTCGGCGCGCATCCTGGACGTGGACATCGCCGACGAGGGCGCGGCGGAAATCGCCGCCCGCTCCCGGGGCACGCCGCGCATCGCCAACAACCTCCTGCGCTGGGTGCGCGACTACGCGCAGGTCCGCGCCGACAACCGCATCACGCGCGACATCGCCGACCGCGCCCTTTCGATGCTGGACATCGACCGCCACGGCCTCGACGAAATGGACAAGCGCATCCTGTCCACCATCATCGAGAAGTTTTCCGGCGGCCCCGTCGGCATTTCCACCATTGCCGTCTCGGTGGGCGAGGAGCCCGGCACGATCGAGGAAGTGTACGAGCCCTATCTGATGCAGCAGGGCCTGCTGGCGCGCACGCCGCAGGGCCGCACCGCCACCGCCTCGGCCTACCGCCTGCTGGGTCTGGAGCCGAAGGCCGGCGAATCCCGGGAGCGGACCTGACATGAACATTCTGGTCACCGGCGCAGCGGGGTTCATCGGCTACCACGTCGCCAAGGCGCTGCTGGCGCGCGGCGATTCCGTCGTGGGCTTCGACAACGTCAACGACTACTACGACGTGTCCCTCAAGGAGGCGCGGCTGGCGCAACTGCTTCCCAACCCGGCCTTCACCTTCGTGAAGGGATCCCTGGAAGACGCGGCGGCGATGAACGCGCTCTTTTCGGGCCGTCCCTTCGACCGCGTGATCCACCTGGCCGCGCAGGCGGGCGTGCGCTATTCGCTGACGAATCCCGGCGCCTACGTGCAGAGCAACCTCGTCGGCTTCCTGAACATCCTCGAGGGGTGCCGCCACGCGAAGACGCCCCACCTGGCCTACGCCTCCAGCAGCTCGGTCTATGGCCTCAACGCGCACTATCCCTTTTCCGTGCACGACAACGTGGACCATCCCGTCTCGCTCTAC
>DMJA01000260.1 GCA_003451935.1 Verrucomicrobiota bacterium
ATCCGGTGTCGGGTAGGGCGAACCCTCCGGGTGAGCCGTGCATATTTCTTGATCTTAAGGCGATCCGCTTCGCCTACGAACCGGCCGCCTGGTCGCTTGAAATTCCCTCGCTCTCTTTCGGCGGCGAACCCTTCTGCGGCATCGTTGGTCCCAACGGCTCCGGCAAAAGCACGCTGCTGAAAATCGCGGCGGGGCTTCTGCTGCCGGGGGAAGGGGTGGTGGAACTGGACGGCAATCCGATTGCGCGAATGCACCGCATCGCCATCGCCCGCCGGCTCGGATTCCTGCCTCCGGAATGTTCCGTCCTGTTCGACTACACCGTTGAGCAGGTCGTCGCGATGGGCCGCCACGCGCACGGCGGCGTGCTGGAAATGTCCAATCCCGGCGACCGCGAGGCCGTCGCGCGCGCCTTGAGCGATGTGGGGCTGGAAAAATTGCGACATCGGCCGCTTTCACATCTCTCCGGCGGCGAACGCCGCCGCGCGTGGATCGCCTCCGCGCTGGCGCAGGAACCGGACATGTTGCTGCTCGACGAGCCCACGCAATCGCTCGATCTCCACCAAGCCGCCGCCGTCATGGAAATCCTCGCGCGTCGAGCGGCGGACGGCCTGCGCGTCGTCGCCGTGATGCACGACCTCAACCTCGCCGGACTGTTCTGCGACCGTTTAATCCTCCTCCAAGCCGGGAAAATCGCCGCTGATGCCGCGCCCGATGAAATTTTAACCGAAAATCGCCTGTTTTCGGCTTACGGCGACAAAATCGAAGTGCTCCAGCATCCGAACACGCGGAAGCCGTTGGTTTTGGCGAAAAAATGAGCAAAAACCGCAATATCTTCTCGCTTTTAGCCGTTTTTGTCGCATTTCTGGCGGTTTTTCCGTGGATTGGCGCCGAGAAATTGAGTTTCCGCGAAGTTTATTCGTTTTTGGCCGGCGAACGAACGGCCGGGGGCATGATTTTCTTTCAAATCCGGTTGCCGCGCGTGTTGATGGGGCTTTTAGCGGGTGGCGCGCTTGCGATGGCCGGCGCGACCCTGCAGGTGATGTTTCGCAATCCGTTGGCCGAGCCCTGGACGCTGGGCATCGCGGGAGGTGCAAGCCTGGGCGCATTTTTGGCCCGCGCCTTTCCGTTCTTGTGGTTTGCGCTGGGGCCTCTGAACACTTCTCAAGTTTTGGCGTTGCTCGGGGCGGGCGGGGCGCTTGCGCTGGTCCTGTCGCTGGCGCGGCGCCCCGGCGGAGCCGGCGCGCAGACGCTGCTGCTCGCGGGCGTGACGATTGGCGTGATCAGCGGCGGAGCCATCATGGCGATCAGCGGCTTCATATCCCCGGACAAGTTGGGCGAGTTCCAGCGGTGGCTGTTGGGCGGGCTCGATGTGGCCGATTGGCGCTCCGTCGGCGCGCTGGCTCTTCTGGCCGTGCCGGGAATTGCGATTCTGTCGTTCTTTGTTCGCGACTATAATCCGCTCGGCCTCGGCGAGGAAATGGCGGCGGGGCAGGGAGNNGAGAGTGGATGTCGCGCGCGTCCGCCGATGGATCGCCATCGGCGCGGGCATCGCCTCTGCCGGCGTGGCGGCCGTCGCGGGGCCCATCGGATTCGTCGGCCTGCTGGCGCCGCACGCCGTGCGGCGGCTTGTCGGCCCCGACATG
Organism: Verrucomicrobiota bacterium; assembly: GCA_003451935.1. GTDB lineage: Bacteria > Verrucomicrobiota > Kiritimatiellia > CAIQIC01 > Lenti-01 > Lenti-01. Next base: position 1,644 of record DMJA01000260.1, read on the forward strand.
CGCATCGTTTTGCCGTGCTCGTTCCTCTTCGGCGGCGCGCTGCTGGCCGCGTGCGATGCCGTCGGCCGCTGGGCGGCCGCGCCAATGGAGATTCCCGTCGGCGCCCTTACCGCCGTCTTGGGCGGCCCGCTGTTCCTTTGGCTTCTTGCCCGCCGGCGGTGAGGGGCCGAAAACGCGCTTGTTTACGGCCATCGGCGCTGGCACCATGCCAAGCACCATGAACACCTTCGAGCATTTCATCCTGACGCGATTCAATGTCCCGTTGAAGTTCGATCTGCCGCCCGGGGAGCAGCCCAAGCGCATGGGCATCGACGAAGGATGGCTGGTCCGCCGGTTCGAGCTGTTCGAGCGGGTTTGCCTGGCTTCCGTGGATCGCCAGACCGAGGGGGCCTTCCAATGGCTGGTGTTCATGGATTGGGCCACGCCGGTGGCTTTCAAGGAGAAGATGGCCGCGCTGACCGTCCGGCACGAGTTCCTGCGGCCGGTCTATTGTTCGCAGTTCGATGACGAGGTGTGCCTGGCCGAAATCCGCCGCCGGGAGGAGCCGGGGAAGGTTCGCATCACGACGCGTCTCGACAACGACGATGCCCTCCATCCGCGCCTGGTGGAAAAGGTGCAGGAGCTGGCCCGCGCCCGGATGCCGGCGATGGATCTGAAGAAAGGGTTTTTCATCAGTTTCCCGATCGGATGCGCCGAGCGGAAGGGCGACTTCTACGTCCAGCGCTACCGTTTCAATCCCTTCACCAGCTTCGTGTCGGATCCGGAATGCGGCAAGACCGTCCTGGGGAGCGACCATCGGTACATTGCCGAGGTAGCGCCGGTTGTCTTCAAGTATGCCCGTCCGATGTGGTGCCAGGTGATCCACGACGACAACGTGGCGAACCAGCTGCGCGGCGTCTACTGGCCGTGGGGCGGCCGCAGCGAATTCGCGCCGGGCATCCTCCACGGCTTCCGCCGCGGCCCGCTCTGGCAATGCGCCGAAGTGGCGCGGAGCGCGTGGCGCTATCTGCTTCACCGCTAGGGCCGCGCATGACCTCCATGCGTTGCATCGTTTGCGGGAACGAGGCCGGCAACCGGCTGCTGCAGGCCCGCGAAAAAATGAACGGCACGCTGGATTCTTTCGACTATCTGCAATGCGCCGCGTGCGGGCATCTGCATCTGGTCGTCCCTCCGACTGATCTGGGGCCCTACTATGCAAAGGGGTATTACTCCTTCCATTCCCGCGCCATTCCCGCCTGGCGGCAGTGGCTGTATCGGACGCGCACCTCCAGCATGTTGGGCGGTGGCTCGTGGCTGGGGAAAATGCTGGAACGCATCAAACCGCCCTATTACTCGTATTGGCTTGGAAAGACGGGGCTCCGCCTTGGGAACCGGGTGCTGGATGTCGGCAGCGGGGCGGGGAACCTGATCCGGATCCTGCAATGCGCGGGGCTGGAATGCACGGGGATCGATCCCTATCTGCCCGAAAATTCGAGCACCCCCGAAGGCGTCGAACTGCGCAAGGCGGATTTGATGGACGAACGGAAGACCTACCACGCCATCCTGTTCAACCATTCGTTCGAGCATGTGCCGAATCCCCGCGAAATGCTGCAGACGGCGGCGTCGCTGCTGGAACCGGGCGGCTGCGTTGTCGTGCGCATTCCGCTGTCGGATTCCTTCGCGTTCTTCCACTACGGGGCCGACTGGTTCCAGTGGGACGCCCCCCGCCATCAGAATCTATTCACGAAGAATAGCTTTCGGCAGTTGGCGGAGCAATGCGGACTGCGGGTGGACACAGTCCTCGACGATTCCAGCGATATCCAGTTCTGGGCCAGCGAGCAGTATCGCCGGAACATTTTCCACAACTCGAAGGAGTCTTACGCCCACAATGAGCGGCAGGCCACGTTCTCCAAGCGTCAGATCCAGGAATTCAAACGCTGGGCGAAGTGGCTGAACCAAATGGGCGCGGGGGACCAGGCCGCGTTCATCTGCCGGAAGCCGGGCTCATAAAACGGGGGCGAGGGCGGCGGCGGGGAGCCAGCCGCGGGTGGCGTCGTATTGGACCTCGATCCAGTTGCCCCGTTGATCGAGTTGCCGGACGATCGCGCCTTCGGGGATCGCGAGGAGTGGCGTGGACGTTTCCAGCGGACTCGACAGCACTTTCTGGTCGGGGGCCATCACGACACATTCGGGGGATATTTCCAGATCGCGATGCGCCCAAAGTCCGGCGAGAGCCATCGCCAGCAGCGCGGCCAAAACAACGGCGGCCGGACGCGACACGAAGCGGTATTGAGGCCACAGGATCCAAGCTGCCAGCGCGCCGGCCAATAGCCAGAAGCCGCCGGCGCCGAATCCCAGCCATTCCGTGCGGCTGAAATCGAGCAGCAAGGCGGCGAGCGGCGGACGCGCGGGCAAAACGATGCCGGCGGATTGAGCCGCGAAGCCGAGATTCGCCCGGACGTCCGGATCGCGCGGCGCGAGCCGCTGGGCCTGGCGATAGGCCAGGATGGCCTTTCCAAGATTCCCGTTTCGGTAGCAGGCGTTGCCGAGATTGAAGAGCACTTCCGGTAGCTTCTGGCCTTCGTTTGCGAGCGCTTCCCAGCCGGAGATCGCATCGGGCAGCCGGTTCTCGTCGTAGGCTTTCGCCGCATCGGCAAACGTCCGGGCATAGTCCGGCACGGCGAACACGGCTTGAGCAATCAGGACAAACAAAATCAGGATGGAATGGAGCCGTTTCACAACCGGAGCCTTTCTGCTTGCCGGAGAAGGGCCGCAACCGTGGAAATCCAGCCTTCGAGCGCCTCGGGAGAAAGATCGGAAGACGAGGCGTAGCGGATCTGGTCGGACAAGGCGAAGAACTCCTGCCATTTCCCGAGGGCGGCGGCGTCCGCCTTCGCGGCGCGGAGTTTTTCGAGGATGAGCGGCGCGTCCACGGCGCCCGGCGGCAGGTTGAGGCGGTGGCCGAAATAGTCGGATGCGGCGGCGGCCAGCGGCGCGAAAACGGCGGCGGCCGAGCCGGATTCCCGCAACAGGGCTTCGGCCTTGTGCAGGTTGGCGCGGGCGCTGCGCGGAGCCTTCTGGCGGCGGGCGAGGGCGATGTCGGTCGCAAGGCGGTTGCGGCGGCGGGTGGCGAAGAACAGTCCNNCGGAAATCCCGCCGCCGTTCTTCCAGCGGGCAGGCGCGGGCTTCAGATAGACGATGTCGGTGCCCAGCACGAGCGAGCCGCCGCCAGCGGCCGCGCCACCGGGCACCTGGAGCAGCAGGGCGCTGTCGCCGTTCTCCGACGGGTGCACCGTCAGCGGGAACGGGCCCGCCGAAACCGTGCGGTATTGCGCGGCGACGGGATCGAAGAAGGAGAACTGAAGCGTGGGCAGTTCCTTCAGGTCTTCCGTCCGCGGAATGACGACCTGCTCGAAGGTTTTTGTTCCGCCTTCTGCCGCGTTGTCGGGCGTGTCGCCGACCTGCCGCGCCTCGTAGGCCTTGAATAGATCGCTGTCGCTGTAGGACGGCGGCATCGCCGCGGCGATGTTACCCGCCCCCTGCAGGCGCAGTGACACCGTGATGGGTTCGCCGACTTTCAACTCTCGCGGGCGGACGTCCACCGCAAATTCGAATTGGCCAACGGCCCCGCCGAAACCAGCGGGCCGACCTTCCTCGGGAATAGAACGGATGGTCAAGCTCGCCGGCGGCGCGGCGACGCTGACCGGCGTGGCGGACGGCCCGCTGAAGGGATCAAAGAAACCGAAGGGATCGCGTTGCTGGCGCCGTTGGTTCGGATCCACGACGCCCACGCGCAAGGCGGGCTGCAGGGGGAAGGTTCCGGCCGTGAGGGCGCGGGCCTTGGCGCGGAACCGGCGCAGGTTGTAGAATTGGCCGTTGACCTCCTCCCGGACCATCTGGAGTTCCTCGAAACTGCCGATCACGAAGCCCGACTCGGGAAAGCCGCCGAGCAGATTGACATCGCGCGTCAGTTCAACGCCCGGGAGAGAATAGAGGTTTAGCACGATGTCGAATACCTGATGGATGAAGGGGGGCTGGTCCGGGAACGTGATCCGGGCGAAAAGCATCTCCTGATTGGATGCGCCCGCGTTTCCATCCCGTGCGCGAACCTCGATGGAAACGGCCGGGATCTGGATCTTCTCGCCGTTGTAGTCGAGTTCGTAGGGGCCGATCGTGTGCGTGCCGGGCTTCTGGGGAAAAAGATTATAGGTCAGGCTGACGCGCGAGCCGCCGGTGCCAAACTGCATCTGCTGACCCGTGCCGGTGATTTGCAGCCCCGGGATCTGTGGAAAATCGATATTGGGGGCGGAACGCACGCCATGAAAGGTCAGGGTGGCCTGGGCGGTTTCGCCAAGGTTCAGCAGGCGCGGCTGGACGTCGAAGGTCACATCCATCGCGGCGGCGGAGAGCGCAAACGCGAAAACGGCAAAGGCGAATATTCCTCTCGCCAAGAACGCCAAGGGCGCGAAGTGCAGACGTCGCGTCCCGAGTTGGCCATTTGGATTGTAGAGGAACGGTTTCATGGGGCTCAAACGCCACGGACCATAGTAGATGGCCATTGCTCATCCAACCACATCTTGGCGTCCTTTGCGTTCTTGGCGAGAGAAAATGGTTTTCTCACCAGTCTTTTTCAACAGGAACGGGGCGCCCGAAGAAAGGATGGAGCTGATCGCGCTGGGATTGCTCCTGCGCCTTCATCGCATCAAGCATCATCGCGGCTTCCTCGGGCGTCATCTCTTCGGATGGTTTTTGTTCTTGGATCTGCTCCTCCTTCTGTTGTTGTTCATTTTTCTGGTCGGGTTGCGGCTGGGGCTTTTGCTCCGCCTGTTTCTCTTGTGGCTGTTGTTGGTCTTCCTTTTCCTGGTCGTTCTGGTCCTCCTGCTTCTGGTCTTTCTGGTCCTGTTTCTGCTGTTCTTGCTGCTGCTGTTTCTGCTGCTGGATTTGCTGCTGCTTCAGGACGGCGAGTTCGTAGTTGGCCTTGGCGTCGGCGTCTTTTGGATCAAGCGCGATGGCGTTTTCGTACATCTGGATGGCCTCGCCGACGGAGGATTCCGCATCGGCCAATTCTTGCGTGGACATCGTCGGCATGGGCATCGCCGGCATCGCGGTGGCGGGGCTGCCAACCTGGTGGAAAAGCGCGTTGCCACGGTTGTAGTAGGCCGTGGACTGCAGCTTGAGGTCGGAGCCGGAGGCGGCGCGGGCGAAGGAATCGGCGGCGGCCTTCAGGTCGCCCCCGGCATAGGCCGACAGCCCGGCGTTGTAGTAGGCCGCGGCCGGATCGAGCTTCTCCGCCGGCGCGGCGGCGGCGGCCTCGAGGAAGGCGTTGCTCGCGGCGGGATAGTTGCTCGCGGCGAAGGACTGCAGGCCGGCGTCGAACGAAGCGCGGGCGGAAGGCTGGGCGGCTGTTGCCTCGCCCGCACCCAACCCCAGCAAAAGACAAAACATCAAAATATAGGACTGACCCCTCCGGGGCTGTTCACTTGAACACTGAACATTGGATATTGGATATTGGATATTGAAAAACTTCATGCGGGCACCTCCGCAGTGGTTTTTCGCCGGTCGGAGAGCAGCACTTCCCACGCCAGCAGCAGCAAGGCGGCGGCGATGGGCCAGACGAAGTGCTCTTCGTAAATCTTCGCCGTGCGGGTTTCCTGCTCCGAGCGCTTCAGGTTGTTGATGCTTTCGTTGAAAACGCGTTCCAAGCCCGTGTCGCCCGGGGCGGAGCGCACGTAAGTGCCGCCTGTGCCCAGCGCAAGCTTCTGCAGCACATCCTCCTTGAGGGTGGTCTTGACGATTTGTCCTTGGCGATCCTTGAAGTACGCGCCTTGGCCGTCAGTGCCGGGGACCATTTCGCCTTCTAGCGTGCCAATGCCGATGGTATAGACGCGGATGTTTTTCTCTTTCAGCTCGGGGAGGAGCTTGAGCGGGTCGCCTTCGTGGTCTTCCCCGTCGGTGATGAGCAGGATGACGCGGTCGGCGGTGCCGCTTTCGGGAAAGGCCTTGATGGCGGTGCGCAGGGCCTGTTCGATGGCGGTTCCGCCGCGCGGGATGATGCCGGAGTAGACGTCGTCGAGCGTCATCGTGAACGCGGCGTAGTCGATGGTGAGCGGGCACTGGAGGATGGAGGAGCCGGAGAAGGGGACAAGCCCGACGCGGTCGCCGCGCAAATTGCGCAACAGGTCGCGCACGCCCCACTTGGCCTGCTGGAGGCGCGAAGGCTTGATGTCGGACGCCATCATCGAGCGCGACGTGTCGAGCACGACCATCAGGTCGAGGCCTTTGCGGCGGACTTCCTCCCAATGGAAACCCCATTGCGGACGGGCCAGCGCGAGGACGAGCATCGCCAGCGCGAGGATGCGGAGAATGAGCCGCGATTTCGCGCGCGCGGGCTTCCAGGCCGGAGCGAGGACACCGAGCATGGTCGGATCGACGACCTGCGAAATCGCGTTGCGCCGGCGGCGCAGGAGGGCGAAAAGCGCCCACGCCAGCGGAATCGCAAGCGGCAGCCAATAGAGGAGTTCGAAGTTGCCCCACTTCATGGCAGCCTCCCGAGGCGGGTGAAGCCTAGCAGGGTTTCCAGCGACAGGCACAGGAGGCCGAGGACCAGAAACGACACGAACTTTTCTTCGTAGCGGGTGTACTGGTCG
>DMJA01000278.1 GCA_003451935.1 Verrucomicrobiota bacterium
GATGGAAGAGACGCACCGCTCGGCGATGGAAAGCAACGTCCCCCTGAACCGCCTGAACCGGGGGCTGAGCCGCCGCACCCTGGACCTCGCCACCTCCAACCGGCTATTGAAGAAGGAAATCGCCCGGCGACAGAGGATGGAGGAGTCGCTCCGGAAAAGCGAACAGCACTCCCGCCGGCTCTTAAACCATTCCCGGCAGCTCCAGGATCAGTTGCGGCATCTGTCCCGCCGGATCCTGCTGGCGCAGGAGGAGGAGCGCAAGCGGATCAGCCGCGAACTGCACGACGTGATCGCCCAGATGCTGACCGGCATCAATATCCGGTTGGCGGCCCTGAAAACGGAGGCGATGGCCAACACCAAGGGCCTGAGCCAGAAGATTTCGCGCACGCAGCGGATGGTGGAGAAGTCGGTGGACCGAGTGCATCGGTTCGCGCGCGAACTGCGTCCAGCGGTGCTGGACGATCTGGGGCTGGCGCCCGCCCTGTATTCGTACCTGAAGGTTTTCGCCAAGGAAACGGGGATCCGGACGAGTTTGACGGTCTTCAAGGGCCTGGAGGCATTGAGCGGCGCCAAGCGCACGGTGCTCTATCGCGTGGCCCAGGAAGCGCTGACCAACGTCGCCTGCCACGCGCAAGCCAGCCAGGCGAGCGTGGATATCCGGCGGGTGGCGAACGATGTGCGCATGCAGATCCGGGACAACGGCAAGTCGTTCGACGTGGACCGGGCGTTGCGCGCCGGAAAGACCCCGCACCTGGGCTTGCTCGGCATGCAAGAGCGGGTGGAGATGGTCCGCGGCAAATTTTCGATCGAGTCCAAACCCGGCAAGGGCACGGTCGTCCAAGCGCTGATCCCGTTCCACAACGGCGACCAGCATCCGAGGCGTTCATGAAGCCCATCGGTACCATCACCGTGCTGCTGGCGGAAGACCACCAGATCGTCCGGGAGGGCTTGAAGAAGCTGTTGGAAGGCGAAACCGATATCCAAGTGGTGGGCGAGGCGGTCTCCGGCCGCGAAGCCGTGGAGATGGTCCGGCAGCTTCGCCCCGCCGTGGTCGTCATGGATATCGCCATGCCGTTGCTCAATGGCTTGGAGGCCACCAGCCAGATCCGCCTGATTTCACCGGACACCCGGGTGCTGATCCTTTCCGCCCACAGCGACGACGCCTACGTCGAGCGGGCGATGGAGCTGGGCGCGGCGGGATTCCTGATCAAGCAATCGTCCATCCACGTGCTGAAGGACGCGATCCGGGAAGCCCACAAGGGCAACGTCTTCTTCAGCCCCGAGATCGCCAAGCATCAGCGCAACCGGCAGCCGGAATCGAAGAATCGCAAGGGCGGGGGGGGAGGGAAGGCCCCGGGCCTGACGCCGCGCGAGGCGGAGGTGCTCCAACTGGTGGCCGAAGGCAAGGCCAACAAGCAGGTCGCGGCGGAACTGGGCATCAGCATCAAGACCGTCGAGAAGCACCGGGACCATCTGATGCGCAAGCTCGACCTCCACGACACCGCCGGCCTGACCCGCTACGCCATTTCCGCCGGCATCATCGAAAGCAGCGTCCAAGTCACGATCCTCTGATCGCCGATGGGGCGTCAAGAAAGCGGCTCACCGGGGACGGTTCGCCCTACCGGCGCGCCCTTGCTTTGGAAACGGTAGGGCGAGGCGTCCCTGCCGAGCCGGGCTTTTCCAGAAAAACCCGTTTTTGACGCAGCCTTGTTCTGATCGCCGATGGGGGCAACACCCCATGGCGCGCCCGGGCTCCCCCCCCGTATCCTCCCGGTAGAAGTGGAGGTGCTCAATGAACACGCGCAAGCAAGGATTCAGATTACTCGGCTGTGGGCTGGCGGCCGTGGTGTTGATGCAGACGGCCGGATGCGGCACGATTTTCCATCCGGGCCGCATTGGCCAGACGGGCGGAAAGCTCGACATCGGAATCGTGGCGCTGGACGGGCTCGGGCTGTTCTTTTTCCTGATCCCCGGCATCATCGCCTTCGCCATCGATTTCTCGAACGGCACCATCTATCTGCCGCCCGGCAGCGCCCAGTTGTCGCCTGCCGCGGACGGACCCGTGATGGTCCGGGTGAACCCCGGCGAACTCAGCCCGGCGCGCATCGAACAGATCGTCCGGGAGCATACGGGATGCGAGATCCGGCTGGACCGGCCCGACGTGCAGGTGATTGAGTTGCAGGACCAGGCAAGCCAGGCCATCGGCGACATTCTTTCGTGAGCGGACGCCCGGCATTCCTTTCGCCGGGGTAGGGTTTCACCCCATGGGCGGGAATGAGCCCGTTGGGCTAGACTGAAAACGTAAAGTAATATGCAAGACAATCAGGAAGGCGCGATTATGAAAATCTGTAAAACAGCGACTCTGGCTTTGGTGGTGGCGGCGGGCGCATTGATACTGGTCAACTGCACGCAGAAGTCCGAAACCGCGCCGGCCCAGACGGTGGGGGAGAGAGCCGGAGAGGCGATCGACACCGCCGCGGAGAAGACTGAAGCGGTTGCGGACCAGGCGGTTGAGAAGACCGGCGAAGCCTTGGAAAAGGCGGGCGGCGCGGTCGAACAAACCGGCGAAAACCTGCAGAAATAACTTGTATCGAAATTTGATAACAACCATACTTTCTATAGTTGTAAAGTACACGGGACAGGAGAACACACATGTCAGATGCCAATAAGAAATCGAAGTACGAAGCGCCGGTTATAGTGCCTTTGGGTGGAATGGCCAAAGGGTCTGGAGTTTGTACATCCGGCAGCTCCGTTCTGTCTCTGGTTGCTTGCACGGCCGGCGGCGCTGATGCGGCGGCGGCGGCTTGCACCTGCGGTGTTGCTCCGGTGGGCCCCCTGGATTGCTCGGCGGGTTTGTACGCAACGCGTGACTGCACGGCGGGCACTTCGGCCACGAGGGCTTGCACGGCGGGCACCTGCGCGATGGTGGGTTGCACAGCCGGTAGCGCCATCGTTTAGCAGATTGCGCGTCCTGCCAACGATCTAACGCGGATGCTGCACGATTCCCCGTGCAGCGTCCGTTTACATTTTTTTGCCCCGCCCGCTGAACGGGCGGACTTGCCTGCCAATCATGTAATAGACAAAAGGAAGCTCCATGAACCCAACGGACAAACCGATTGCCAGCCCCCTTGTTGTGCTCCGGGAGGAATTCGACGACTGGGCGGTGCTTTTCAATCCCGATACGGCCGATGCCGTGGGAACCAATCCGGTCGGCGTCGCGGTATGGAAACTGATGGACGGCAAGACCCGTCTTGCGGATATCGTGTCAAAGGTCAAAAACAGCTTTGAAGACGTTCCCGACTCGGTCCCTCAAGAGATCGAGGCCTTCGTGAACAGCCTTTCCGAAAACGGTTTTGTGGGCTTGGAACTGCCGGGCAAGTAACGGATGCCTGCGGAACTCATGGAAAAGCCCGTGCCCGCGGCATCCAAGGTCATGCGCGTCCCGCGCAGCCTGCTGCTTGAAATCACCGCCCGTTGCAATCTGCGTTGCCGCTACTGCTACTTTTTCAACAATCCGGCGATGGTTTACCGGGACCTTCCCGCCGAGGAGTGGCTCAAGTTCTTCAACGAACTGGGGTCGCTCGGAGTGATGAAGCTCACGCTGGCGGGCGGAGAGCCGTTTTTCCGGGAGGATCTGCCCGCCCTCATCGAAGGCATCGTCCGAAACCGGATGCGCTTTTCCATGCTTTCCAATGGCGGGCTGATCAACGACGAAATCGCCGCGTTCATGGCCGGCACGGGGCGGTGCGATTATGTCCAGGTGTCGGTGGACGGGTCGTGCGCAGAAGTGCACGACTCCTGCCGCGGAAAAGGCTCTTTTGACGGCGCGATACGAGGCATTCGCACCCTGCAGCGCCACGGAATCTTCGTGGCCGTCCGCCTCACGATTCATCGCAACAACGTGCAGGATCTGGAGAACACCGCCCGCTTTCTCCTGGAGGACCTGGGCCTGCAGGATTTCGGAACCAATGCCGCCGGATACATGGGCGCGTGCTGCGCGAACGCGGAGGATGTGCTGCTGAATACCGAGGAACGCCAGGAGGCCATGGCGATCCTGCTGCGGCTCGCGGCGAAATACCCCGGACGCATCCTGGCCGATGCCGGACCGTTGGCGGACGGGCGCATGTGGCGCCGGATGGAGGAGGCGCGGGCCCAGGGCAAACCGGCCTTTTACAACGGAGGCCGCCTCACCGGATGCGGTTGCACGAGCAACAAGCTCGCCGTCCGCGCCGACGGAGTACTCGTTCCCTGCAACATGCTGGCGCATATCGAATTGGGGCGCATCAACCAGGATTCCCTGGTGGAAGTCTGGCAGAACAGCCCGGCTTTGAACCAGATCCGCAACCGGCCGGCGATCTCGCTGAGCGATTTCGAGTTTTGCGCCGGCTGTCCATACACGCCCTATTGCACGGGCAACTGTCCGGGTCTGGCCTATACGCTGACCGGCCAGGTGGACCATCCCAGTCCGGATGCGTGTTTCCGGCAATTTCTCAAGGAAGGCGGAACCCTCCCATGACCACGCCGGGCGGTGTGAACCAGCAGAAGACGGAAGCGGCGGCCCCGCGCCCGCTCAACACGTTGTATATGTATCTGACCGAAGGGTGCAACCTCGCGTGCCGCCATTGCTGGCTGGGGCCCCGGTTTGATGCCACGGGCAGCCATTATCCGACCCTGACGGTTGAAGCGTTTGAGGTCGCCATCCTTGAAGGCAAGCCTCTGGGGCTGAGCGGAGTCAAACTGACCGGCGGCGAGCCCTTGATGCATCCGCAGTTCAACCGTTTGCTGGAGATCATCCGGCGCGAAGACTTGAAACTCGTCATCGAGACCAACGGCATACTTTGCACGCCGGAAATCGCCGCGGAAATCGCCAAATCCACCGATCGATTCGTGTCGGTAAGCATCGATGGAACGGATGCCGCAACCCACGAATGGGTCCGCGGCGTGCCGGGATGCTTTGAAGCGGCCCGGCAGGCGCGGCGCAACCTCGCGGCCGTGAAAATCAGGCCGCAGATCATTTTCACGGTGATGCGCAAGAATGTCGCCCAGGTGGACGCCATGGTGCGAATGGCCGAGGAACTGGGCGCGTCATCGCTCAAGTTCAACGTGGTTCAGCCCACCGCCCGCGGCGAAAAGCTGCATGAAAACGATGAGACCCCGGCGGTAGGGGAACTGATAGACCTTGGGCGGCGCGTGGAGCGGGAGCTGGCCCCCAAGACCCGGCTGAAACTGTTCTTCCATTACCCGCATGCCTTTAAAGCCCTTCACACCATGGCCAGCGGCGATGGATGCAGCTCCTGCGGCATCTTCGGCATCCTCGGCGTCCTGGCCAGCGGCCACTATGCCCTGTGCGGCATCGGCGAACAGGTGTCGGAACTGATTTTCGGCGAGGTCGGGAAGGACCGGCTGGCAACGGTGTGGAATGAGAATGGAATTTTGAAATCGCTGCGGGAAGGACTGCCCGGCCGGCTGGAAGGGATCTGCGGCCGGTGCCTGATGAAAGATCGCTGTCTCGGCTCCTGTGTCGCCCAAAACTACTACAGCGCGCGCAACCTGTGGGCGCCATACTGGTTCTGTGAACAAGCGGAAGCCGCCGGCCTCTTTCCGGCTTCGCGCCTGAAACCCGGTTCCGCCCGGCCAGAACGGATCTCCACCGGGAATGAAGCGGCATCCAAATAGAGGGCATGCCCCGGGGGGCATGTTCTTCGCGGCTTATGCCGGCCCCAGCATGAATCCGACCCTGTGCGAGCCGGAGATCATGGAAATCGTGCCCTATGGCGGCCGCCCTGTGCGCGTGGGCGATGTGGTGTTTTTTCTGCCGCCGGCGGCCGATCAGCCGGTCGTGCATCGCGTGGTCCGCGTGATTCCCGAAGGCGTATTCACGATGGGCGACAACAATGCCAGCGAGGATTCTTCTCTTTTGCCGTCCGCGAGCATCCAAGGCCGGGTGGTGGCGGCGTGGCGCGGACAGAAACGGCGGGAAATCGCCGGCGGGCTGCAGGGGAGATGGGCCAGCCGCAGGCTTCGTTGGCAGCGCACCCTGGACCACCGCATCTCCCCCTTGCTGCACCCCCTTTATCAGGCCATGCATCGCCGGGGATCGATCGCCTGGCTGCTGCCCGCCCGGTTCCGGCCCCGCGTCGTCGTCTTCCGCTCCAGAAACCAGGAACAGTATCAGCTTCTGCTGGGGAAGCGCGTCATCGGCCGATACGATGATTTCCGGCGCCGATGGCAGATCCAGCGGCCGTTTCACTTGTTTGTGAACGGGAAAACCCTTCCGGGCCGGCAGGACAGGGAACCGTCGGCCCGGCAGGTGTTGGCCGAACGGCAACCCGCCACAAACCTGCCGCTGACACAGGAATATTTGAACAGCCTCGTCCTGGCCGATGGAACCCGCTGGGAAATCTCAGCCGGGGACGAGCAGGCCGCGTCCATTGTCGCGCAGCTGGGATGCGCGATGCAGTTGGGTGGAAATACAGGGGCAAGCGCCCCCCCTCATCACGGCAAGCTGTGCCGGCTTCTTGTCCAGGTTGACTCGCTTTCGCCGGTGGCGGATTCTTATGTTCCGCTGGCCTCTGAAACGGACGGGTTGGTGGTGTGCTCGCTGAGCCCCTGCGATCGCTGGGGCGGCCCGCACGTGAATCTCGTAAGGCTGTCGCTCATCTTTGCCCGCGAAGCCCAGGCCCGCGGCGGATTTCTCATCCACGGCGCCCTCGCCGAGCTGGACGGCGCCGGCGTGATTCTGGCTGCACC
>DMJA01000099.1 GCA_003451935.1 Verrucomicrobiota bacterium
CGACCACATCACGCGGCTGTCCACATGGCGCGACTTGAACTCCTCCCATTCGGCCCGGTATCCCTCCAACTCGGGCAGGTTGCCGGCCTGCGCGAGCGTCAGCAAATTCAGCAGCGCGCTGATGTTGTCCGGATCGAGCCGCCGCGCCTGCTGGAAGGACGCCGTCGCCCCGGCCGGGTCGCCCTGTTCCACCTGCATGAAGCCGATGTTGTTGACCACCTTGGACGCCAGCCGCAGCAGGTACTGCCGGTAGGCGTAGGCCGGATTTCGCTTGTCCAGCCGCCGCGCCGAAAACGTCTCCATCCGGCCCCAGAAGGGCTTCTGCCCTTCGACCAGGCCCGCGAGATCGATCCGGTCGTCCGACGGTTCCACCCGGAACACCAGATGGTCCGGCACCAGATAGCCGTATTCGCGCAGCGGATCGGCCAGATCCAGCGCGGCGGTCCGCGCCAACCCCTCGTCCGTCGCGAGGAAATCCTGCAGGAAGGCGCCAAACCCCACCTGCAGCAGGGATTGCTGGCGCGGTTCGGGAAAGAATCGAGCCAGATACTGGCGATAGGCCGCCGAGCCCGTTTGCGGCAAGGAAATGACCTCCAGTCGCCGGTCCCGCCGGTGGGCGGCCAAGCGGAGGGAATCATCCAGCACGCCGTTGGACAGCACCACGTCGCGCCCCTGGAGATCGTCCAGCGCCTGTTCGGCCAGCCGATCCATTTCAGCGCCCGGCCGCCCGTCGGCCACAGGCAGGTTCAGGAATCCCGCCGCCACCGCCGCCACGGGCATCAAGACGCCGAGCACCCCCATGGCGCTGCGCAAGGGCTGGCCGATGCCCGCGTTCCGATGTTCGCGCCGCTGCCCCATCACCCAGAATTCGCCGGCCACATATCCCGCGCAGGCCGCCAAGATCAGATAGGGCGTGACCATCACATAATACATGCCGAAGAAATTCCACGGCGAAAACGGAGCGTTGAACAACGCGCCCATGGCCAGGACCAGCACCACGAGGCGAAGGCCCACCTGCCAGAAGGAATAGCGCCAAGCGGGCTTCTTGGGGCGCATCAGGAACAACACCAGCCACGGCGCCACGGTCAGCGCCATGATCATCAGGAACCCCGTCGTCTGCGGAGCATTGGCGATCAAGTGCCACTGGTCGCGCCAGATGTACCAGATCACCGCCCACACCGAACCGAATCCGCGCAAGGGCGTCGTGGGATCCTGCCACAGCCGCCATCCGTTCAACAGATAGAGCAACAGCCCCGGCACCAGGCACAGGCCGGTGCGCAGCACCACCCGCACGCTGAACTCCGCGCGCTGCAGCATCGCCCGCAGCACCAGCAACGCCGCCAGCGGGGCGAACACCCAGAAGGTGGCGAATTCCGCGATTCCCAATCCGTAAAGCAGCCCGAGCCCATACAGCCGGCCAGGCTTGCCGGTTCGCTGGTATTCCGAAAACAGCCAGGCCGCGCCCAGCAACATCAAGAGGTGGAATGTTCCCGGAAGCGACCGGGTGGAAAGGACCCAGAACGGGATGCTCGCCATGAGGAACAACCCCGTCGTCAGACCGGCCACCAGGCGCGCCTGCGCCTCCCGCCCCGCCTCGTCCGGATCGTGCGGATCGTGGATGGGATAGCGCACGCGCATGATCAGCGCCGTCGCCAGCGCGAGGCAAGCCGCGCCGAACACCGCGCTGAGCGCCCCCACCCACAGCGCCACGTCGCCGCCGGGAAGCCCGGCGCACGCCCGGACCAAATCGCCCCAGAGCGGATCCAGCAACGTGGGGGCCGCATCCAGCCGCAAATGCCACGCCAGGCTCTTGGCGGGCAACCCCGGAAACGCCCCCCGGCTCAACGTAGCCAGATAGAGACCCAAGGCCCCGACCGCCAAAACCAAGGGAGCCAGCCGATGAAACCGGGCGGCGCGCGGCGAAAGGTTGGGATCGTTCATGTCTCGGGCCTCCAAAAATACTGGTGAGTGATCCTAGCGGGCGCCCTGCGGAAAATCACGCCTAAAATCAGGCGCTTTTCGATCGGAAATGGGCCACCCGGCCACAGATCAGCTGCGTGGTTTCGCGCGCGTTCCGGCTCCGGACATCGCCCGCGCGGCAGACCCAGGCCAAATCGTTGCCGCAAACCGCCGCCGATGGATCGCACCGGATGCCCGCCGGCCCCTCCCCGCCCGATACCACCGTTGTCTTGAAAGACCAATCCACCAGGTTTTCCGACGACCACAGCCCGATGCGATGCAGCCCCCCCTCCTCCGACGCCTCCTTGCCCAGCGCCAGCCCTGCGCTGCCACGGCTTCCCAGCAGCCAATGCGTCCGGCCCGGCTCGTCGTAGAAAAGATCGAACTTGTCGTGCCCCCCCGGCAGGGGCAGCCAAACCCAAGGCTCGCCATCGGGCGTTGGCTGAGGCGACAGCGACAAATCCCCCGTCGCCAGCCGCATCAGCGCCGCCCAATGCTGGCGCCCGCTGCTCGTCGCTCCCAGCACCTGCAGGACGCCCTCTCCATGCCACGGATGCCGCACATCGAACATCTTCGCCAGCACGGGATCGCGCCAGGCCACCGCCGCCCCGGCCACCGGCACGCCAAATCCCGCTCCCGGCGCGGACGGAATCATCTGCGCCAGCGGCGACGAGACCGGCCCTTGCGTCCATGCCTTGCGGTTCATCAGGCTCGCCCCCTTGGGCGCGCGCCAAACCGTCAGCCCCATGCCCCCGCCCGACGGCATCAGGCACGGCGCAAACCACGAATCGCCCGCCGCGAGCACCGACGTCGGCGAGAGCCACAAATCCAGATCGCCCGTCAGTTCCATCGGCGTCGACCAGCTCCCGCCCCCGTCCGGCGAGCGCATCAGGCAGAGACCGCCCGAGGCCTCGCCCAGCAAATAGAC
>DMJA01000132.1 GCA_003451935.1 Verrucomicrobiota bacterium
CGTGCACCGCCTCGACAAGGACACCTCCGGGTGCGTCCTCTTCGCCAAGAACGAAGAAGCACGCCTCGCCCTCGTCGCCCAATTCGAGGAAGGCCGCATCCGCAAGCTCTACCATGCGCTCGTCGCCGGCAACCTGCCCGAGCCGCAAATGGACATCCGCCAGCACGTGGACAACCTCCCCGCCGTCAGCCACGTCCGCCAGGTCTCCGCGCAGACGCGCCCGCCCCGTTGCGCCCACGTCACCGTCTCCATCGAGACCGGGCGCACGCACCAGATCCGCATCCACCTGCACCACATCGGCGACCCCATCCTTGGCGACCGCCAATATTTTTCCGCCCGCAGCGCCGATTTCCCCGAAGTGCCCCGCCAGATGCTCCACGCTTCCGAGCTGCGCTTCACCCATCCGGCCAGCGGAAAACCGGTCGCGGCCTCGGCCCCCCTGCCCAAGGACTTCCGCGACTGGATGCGCACCCTGCGCCTGACCTGACCGGCCGGTTGCCACACGTCTTTTTCCACACCGTGGAAAACTATTTTCCACGCTGTGGAAAACTCTGCAGGTCGGGCTTTCCCTTGGGGGTCGGTGGTTGTCCACAGGCCTCCGGGACCGGATTCCGGCGTTTCCGGCGCATTCTGGGATTGCATCCGCGGCGTTCTTGGATAGCATCGCCCGCGTCATTTCAACCCAAAGGATTTTCATCGTGCAAAAAAACCTATTCCGGGCGGCCCTCTTGATGTTGGCCCTGCTGTCCTTGTCTGCGTCCGCGCAGGTCACCGTTTCGAAACGCGCCGGCGACACGCTCGGCGTGGACGTGTCGGGCATCCAGGCCGCGGGCGGCGCGGCGCAGGCCGTGAAACGGACCCTGGAGCTGGATCTCGCCCGCTCGGGCTGGATGGCCATCGCGGCGCCGGGCCAGGGTGCCATTACGGTGCGCGGCACGATCACGGAAAGCGGCGGGCAGGTCTCGTTCGCCTGCCAGGCGGTGGATGCGGCGGGGCGGACCTACATCAACGCCACCTATTCCCAGCCGGCCGCCCAGGCCCTCTATGCCGCCCACCAGGCCGCGAACGACATCGTCGTCAAGACCACCGGCAAGCCGACGTTCTTCCTCGCCAAGCTGGTGATGATCGGCGCGAAGGCCGGGGCCAAGGAAATCTATCTGGCCGATTCGAGCGCGCAGGACGTCCGCCAGGTCACCCAGGACCGGGCCAGCGTCCTCAAGCCGCGCTGGAGCTTCGACAACCGCTTCATTTCCTACACCTCCTTCCTCAAGCGGTATCCGGACGTCTATACCATCGAGCTGGCGACCGGCGCCCGCAAGCAGGTCGCGGCCTACCCCGGCGTCAACTCGGGCGGCGCCATCTCCCCCGACGGCCGTTCCATGGCGCTGATCCTCTCCAAGGACGGCAACCCCGACCTCTACGTCCAGGACCTCGCCTCCCGGCGCGTCGTCCGCCTGACCAACACCCCCCGCGCCACGGAAGGCTCCCCCGCCTGGTCGCCGGACGGCTCCCAGATCGTCTATGTCGCCGACACCTCCGGAACGCCCCAGCTCTACATCATCTCGCGCGGGGGCGGCTCCCCCGTCCGCCTGACCGCCCGGGGCTCCCAAAACGTCTCGCCGGACTGGGGCAAGCCCACCGACCAGGCCCCCAACGGCCTCATCGCCTACCAAACCCTCTCCGGCGGCAAGTTCCAGATCGCCCTCATCGACCCCGCCACCAAGCAGGAGCGGATCATCACCCCCTTCGACGCCGCCTACGAGGATCCTTCCTGGGCGCCCGACGGCCGGCACCTCGCCGCCGCCCGCGGCGTGAACTACCGGTATTCCGTTTACCTTCTTGACAGCATGGCGGCGATGGGGGATAAACCCGTCGCATTGACCGCAACGGGCGATTGGACCGCGCCCGCATGGAGCCATTGACCGGATTTGGCTTTGGAATTTAGAAAAAAACGAGGAGTAAGAATACAATGACACGCCGCTGGATGACTGGTTTGATGGTGTTGCTGGCCTTGGCCGTGCTGGGCACGACGACGGGTTGCATCAAGAAGAAAAAGAAAGCGATCGACCCCAATGCGCCCTACGGCGACCAGGTGATCATCGGCTACAATCCCGACGGCACGCCGATCTACGGCAGCGCCGCCGATGCCGCCGCCCTCGCGGGCCGCACGGACGGAGCCGAAATCGGCGCCGGCCAATTCGAAGCCGTGTATTTCGAGTACGACAGCCCGCAGTTGAACCCCTCCGAGCAGGGCAAGATCGATGCGATCGTCGCCTATCTGCAGCAGAATGCCACGCATGGCGTGGTCATCGAAGGCAATTGCGACGAGCGCGGCAGCAACGAATACAACCTCGCCCTCGGCGAGCGCCGCGCCCTTGCCGTCCGCGCCGCGCTGATCTCCGCGGGCATCGATGGCGCCCGGGTCCAGACCCGCAGCTACGGCGAAGAGCGCCCCGTCGCCTTCGAGCACGACGAGAGCTCCTGGCGCCTGAACCGCCGCGCGGAATTCGTGTTCACCCAGATGTAGCCGCCCGGCCCCGCGCCGGAAACGAAGCCGCCCGACCCTTCCGGATCGGGCGGTTTTTTTGTTGGCGTCAGTTCGCCGCCGCTTCGAGCTGCGCGGCCCACGCCTTCTGCAGCCGCCGGTCGGCATAGTGGCGCCAGGCGGTTTTGAATTTCCGGAGCTGCGCGGCGCGGCGCCGCCGCAGATGCCGCTGCACCGCCGCCCGCGCCGCACCCGTCGGCAGGCCGCGGGAAAGCTCCAGCGCGCTGTCGCAGTCGTGCACCTTTCCCAGCGCCGCCTGCGCCTTCGTGATCCACCGGCCCGCGCGCACGCTCTCCCGCCCGAGCCGCGCCGCGAAGAATTCGGACAGATACCGCATGCGCCTCCCGGCGCGGCGCAGGTCGTGCGCCGGCCCCTTGGAAAAATGGCCGACCTGGCTGTGGCGCACCGCGATCAGCCCGCGGACCTTCCGCATCCTCCGCGCCGCGAAGACCTCGGCCGGCGGCGGCGGCTTCCTCCGCTTGGGCAGGCGCTGGCGCAAGCGAGCCTTCACCATCTTCTTGACCCGGCGGAACATGCCGCATTGCAGCGCCTCCGCCGCCAGACGCGTCCGCTGCCGGCGCAGCATCGTCAGCACCCGGCGCCGCTCCCGCTGCGAAACGCCTTCGGCCCCGCTCTCCTCCACCAGGTCGCGGAACAGCTCGATCCATACATCCAAGTCCCGCGCATCGCCCATGCGGTCGCAGACCTTCGCCGCCCGCTCGTCCAGACGCCCCAGGAAGTCCGGGTCCAGCTTCACGAAGGTCGCCGCCAGGCCCCGCATCCGCCGCAGCGCCACGCGGATGTCGTGCAAGGCCTCCACCGAGCCGTTCTCCGCCTTGCGCTCGTTCTTCGCGATCACGGCCCACTGTTCCGCCAGATGCCGCCGCAACACGCGGTCGGCCGTCTCCAGACGGCCCCGCCGGACGGGGCTCTTCTTTCCGGAGCCGGTGGACATGTCAACCCGGCTTCTTCTGTTCGGCCGGCCGCTGCGGCTCGAAGACGGGCGCCTGCTGCGCGGCCGCCGCCGCGCGCGCCTCCGCTCGCCGCTGGAAGGTTTCCTGGCAGCGCAGCGCGGGATGCCGCGCGTCCGGCTGCCGCCGCACATAGGTGCCGTTGGCCTGCAGCCTCCACGCCTGCCGGGTATCCGCCAGGCAGGTCTCCAGAATCAGCGAAAGCTTCTCCGCGCCGGACGGATCCTCCACCGGCACCATCAGTTCGATGCGCCGGTCCAGGTTGCGCGGCATCCAGTCCGCGCTCGAAATGAACAGTTTCGGCGCGCCGCCGTTGTGGAAGCGGAAGATGCGCGCATGCTCGAGATGGCGGTCCACAATGCTGACCACGCCGATGTTCTCGCTCAGCCCCTTCACCCCCGGCCGCAGGCAGCAGAGGCCGCGCACGTTCAGCCGGATCTTCACGCCCGCCTGCGACGCCCGGTAGAGCGCCTCGATCAGCTCGGAATCCTCCAGCGAATTCATCTTCGCCTCGATGGCCGCGGCCTCCCCCTGCGCGCTCCGCTCGGCCTCGCCCCCGATCAGCTCCAGCAGGCGCGGGCGGATCCCCAGGGGGGCGGCCTCGATCTTGCGGAACTTCGCCAGCTGCGAATAGCCGGTGAGGGCGTTGAAGAACACCGACGCGTCCGCCCCGTAGTCCTCCTCGCGCGTCAGGAAGCTCACGTCCGAATAGAGCCGCGCGGTCTTCTCGTTGTAGTTGCCGGTGCCGTAGTGGACATAGCGGGCCACGCCCTCCGGCTCGCGCCGCACCACCACGCAGACCTTCGCATGGGTCTTGTAGCCTTTCACGCCGTAGATCACCTGCGCCCCCGTGCGCGCCAGCGCGTCCGCCCAGTCGATGTTGCGCTCCTCGTCGAAGCGCGCCTTCAG
>DMJA01000206.1 GCA_003451935.1 Verrucomicrobiota bacterium
CCCGCCACGCCGTCGAAGGCGGGCGGAAAATCCGCGCCGAGGGCCAAGGTGCGCGTGTAGCGATGCGGCTGGAACACCGCCCAGATCCGTTCGGCTCCCGCCTGCTTCGCCGCGTCGATCAACGCCCGGATCTCCGAGGGGTGGTGCGCGTAGTCCGCAATGACGCGGATGCCGCGCCCCTCGGCCACCGGCTCGAACCGGCGCTTCGGCAACGCAAAGCTCTCCAAGGCCTTGCCCGCGGCATCGAGACCGATTCCGCACCGGCCGCACGCCGCCAGCGCCGCCAGCGCGTTCAGGACATTGTGCCGGCCGGGCAGCGGCAGCGCCACGACGATGTCGCGCACGGCAAAACACGTTCCCGCCGGGCCGGGCTCCAAATCCTTCGCCCGATAATCGGCGGCTGGTGAAAAACCATAGGAAAAGCCCCGGGCCTCCGCCCCGATCCGAGCGGCCTCGGGATCGTCCGCGCAAAACACCACGGTTTTTGCTTGGCGCGCAAAGGCACGGAAGCAATCGACCATCGCCTCCTTTGATGCAAAATGCTCCATGTGGTCGAACTCGATGTTGGTGATGACGGCGATTTCCGGGAAGTAGTGCGCGAGCGTGCCATCGCTTTCGTCGGCCTCGATGGCCAGCCATTCCGACCGGCCCACTCCCGCCGGCGAACCATCGGGCGGCAACTCCCCTCCAATACACCACGAAGCATCGACCCCGCAGCGGCGCAGGATGTGCGCGATCATCGAGGAGGTTGTCGTTTTGCCGTGCGTACCGGAGACCGCGATCGTTTTCCCTTGTTCCGCGAGCACCGGCAAGACCTGCCCCCGGCAAAACAGCGGAATCCCGTTCTTCTCGGCCGCCGCACGCTCGGGATGGTCCGGCGGGAGCGCAGGACTGTAGACGGCCCAATCCACGCCTTCCAGATGCGCCGCGTCGTGCCCCGTGGCGACGGGGATGCCGCAGGAGCGCAGCCAATCCATCGTACGGGGCGAACCGCTATCGCAACCGGAGACTTGCAGGCCGCGCGCGGCCAGCAGTCTGGCCACGCCGGCCATGCCGATGCCGCCCACGCCCATCAGATGGACGCGCGAACCTGGAAGGCGGAGCCAGCGCCGGACTTCCTCGCGCCAACCGCCGCCGCCGGCCGACGTCATGGCTTCCGTGCGCACTGCTCCACCAGCGTGGCCAGGGCGGCCGTGCCATCCTGCACGCCTTCCTTGTGCGCGGCCTCGCGCAGGCGCGTCAGCCGCTCCGGATGGCGGGCCGTCTGCGCCAGATAGGATTCGAGCCA
Source organism: Verrucomicrobiota bacterium (assembly GCA_003451935.1). GTDB lineage: Bacteria > Verrucomicrobiota > Kiritimatiellia > CAIQIC01 > Lenti-01 > Lenti-01. Next base: position 1,289 of record DMJA01000206.1, read on the forward strand.
TTCGGGGGTCAGCGCGGATTCGTCCACCACGTCCGCCGTGCCGCGCTTCTCCAGCGCGCGCGCGTTCGCGGTCTGGTGGTCCATCGCCGCGCTCGGGTACGGCACGAAGAGGGCCGGCACGCCGAAAAACGCCAGCTCCGCGCAGGTCGAGGCGCCGGCGCGGCAGATGGCCAGATCGGCGGCGTGATACAGCGGAGCCATGTATTTCGTGAAGGCGATGACCTCGGCCTGCACCCCGGCGGCCTGATAGGCGGCGCGCACGGCCGTCTCGTCCTCCCGGCCGGTCAAATGCGCAACGGAAAACTCGATGTTTTTTTTCTTGAGGCGCGCCAAGGTCTCGGCGACCACTTCATTCAAGCGGTGCGCCCCCATGCTGCCGCCCACCACCAGCAGGCGGAGCGGCGAATGAACGGTGGCTTCCCGCGGCGGCAGGCTGCGCGCGGCCTCGGTCAGCTCGGCGCGCAGAGGAATGCCGACGACGGCCAAGTTCGCCTTGTGGAGATGGAAGCGGGTCTCCTCGAAACCCGCGGCGACTGCGGCGGCGCCGCGGGCAAACAGGCGCACCGCCCGGCCGGGAACGACGTTCGCTTCGTGCAGCACAATGGGCACGCCGAGGAGCCGGGCGGCCCCGCAGGGCCCCACCGAGGCGTAGGATCCCATCGCCAGAAGGACGTCGGGAAGATTCTGGCGCATTTTCGAGCGGCACTGCCCCACGGCCTTCGCCAACTTCCATGCGGTCTGCAGGGACTTGAACGAAACGCCCGACGGAAAGCCGCGGGCCGGGATTTGCACGACGGGGCCATCCCAATCCTTCAGCGCGGCCTGTTCGGTATCGCGCCCGGTCAGCCAAAGCGTCACCTCATGGCCGCGGCCCAGCAGCTCGCACGCCGTCGCCAACCCCGGAAAAACATGGCCGCCGGTACCGCCACAGGCCACCGCCACTTTCATTGCATCATCCCCTTGCCCGGCACCGCGACCTGCAGGCCGCTCACGTCACCATCTTGAACAGGATGAACCCCAGCGTGGCCACCATGAGGACCATGAAAATGGTGCGGATGCGCTGATTGCCCCGTTCCTTGCGGGCCTCGCGCACGCGCTTGAGGCCGGCGGATCCGAAGTAGTTGTGAAAGCGGTCGTGCTCCGGTTCCATCAGCCGGGGGGCCGTCGCGGTGCCGCCGATGGCCGGCCGCAGCAAATCGGTGCGCTGCAGGCGGGGNNATTCAAGCCATCGGGTCCCGGCGCGAAATCCAAGGAGGTCTCCTGGTCGGGCGAAAGCTCCGCCTCCCGCTCCAACACGCCCGCCGCGGCGATTCCGGCGCGGCGATAGCCTTCGGGAACGGCCGCCTCGCGCAGCCGGGGCTCCTGCAGCATCTGGGCGGCATCGGGAATGGAATCCGACCAGTGCCGGACCTCCTCGAGCTGTTCGCGCACCGCGGCCTTTTCGCGTTCGATTTCGCGCAGGCGCCTTTCCAAGGCATTCCGTTTTCGGGAAGCGGCCATCGCCTAGGCCCACAAGTCGAACGCCATCCAAGCCAGTGCCAACACCACCAGCAGGACCATCAGCGGCAGCGTGAAGGCCAGCCCCGCGCGCAGCCAATATCCAAACCCCCGGCCACCGCCTTCCACGGCGATGCCCGGCGAATCCTCGAAGGCCAACGGACGGCCCGCGGACGCGGCGCCGGCGGCGGCCTGGGGATGCACCGCTTCTATCTTTGCCATGGCCTTGTTGTAGTCGGCGCGAACATCCTCCAGCAGGGCCAGCGACTTGTCCAACTCGTCGAGCAGGTTTTCGTCCGCCCAGTCCTCTTCATTCAGCGCGGACACTTCGTCCAAGCGCTCGCGAAACACGCGGCTGGTTTCCCCCAGCAACTGCGACAGGCGCTCCGCCTGCAGGCCGTCCTTCTCCATGCGCCCGAGGCTTTCGTTGAGCCGGATCTTGAGGTCGCGGCGGCCCGCGTCGAAGGCCTCCTGCTTCTTGCGCATCTCCTCGAGGGTTTTGCGTTCGCGCTCGAGCTCCTCTTGGCGGGCGCGCAGGCGATCGAGCTCCTGGGTCTTGTCCACCATCTGTTCCGTGACCTCCTGCTTATGGCGCGCCAAATGGGTCAGCGTCAGGTCCGCGATCGGCCGGTTCGGCAGATCCCGGGAGGACGGGATGAACCCGTCGCGCGGGGCGGCGCCTTCCCCGTCCAGCTTGATCTTCAGCGCGGATTCGCGCTGGCGCACCAGGTCGTCATCGAAAAAATCGGTTCCCATGTCCGTTGCTCCTGTTCATTGCTGCGGGATGTCCAGCCGGGTGCCGACGCGCAGATTGTTGGCATCGGGCACGCGATCCCGGTTGGCGTTGAAAATGGCTTGCCACTTGGCTGGCGTTCCGTAGTAGCGCGTGGAAATGGCCCCGAGATTCTCCCCGGCCTGCACGACATGGACCTGCGCCGTTGCGGCGGCCGGCGGCCGGGGCGCCTCGGACGGCGCCGCCACCGGACGAGGCGCCGCGCCGAGCTGTTCGCGCAAGGCGGCGACCTCGAGTTCCAGCGCCGCGATCCGTTCGTTGCGCGACTGCAGGTCGCGCTTCAGCTCATCGGGGGATTCCTCGATTTCCGCCGCAAAGGAAATCCGGCAATGGCGGATCAAGTCTTCCACGGCGGCGCGGTTCTTCGCATCGGGCCGCAATTCCAGATAGCGCCGATAATGGTAGAGGGCCGCCGCGTAGTCCTGCCGGTAGTTGTCGAGCATGAGGCCGAGCTCGCGATGCGCCAGCGCCAGATCCGGCTTGCGTTCGAGCGCCTTGTGGCACAGCTCGATCGCGCGGTCGATGTCCTCGGACGCCTTGGCCTCCAGCGCGCGGCGCAGATGGCGGTCGCGCGCCTCGCGGCGCTCGGCGGACGCCGGGCCGCACCCCGCGGCCAGCGCGAGGCACAAGGCCGCCAACGCGGCGGAAATCCAAACGAGATGGGCGGGCCTCTCCATGGCGCACACCGTACCAAAGCCCTCGCCGAAATCAAACAAACCTTCCCCCGGAAAAACAAAAAAAAATCCGCCCCCGGTTTTCCGGGGGCGGACGCGGGCCTTTCCTTGCGGAAACGGCCGTTTTACTTGCCCAAGGCCGCCTGGGCCGCCGCCAGCCGGGCGATCGGCACGCGGTAGGGCGAGCAGCTCACGTAGTTCAGGCCGACCTTGCAGCAGAACTTGACGGAGACGGGGTCGCCGCCGTGTTCGCCGCAGATGCCTATCTTGATCTTCGGGTTGGCGGGGCGCGCCAGCTTTACGCATATCTTCACGAGTTCGCCGACGCCCTTCTTGTCGAGCGTCTGGAAGGGGTCGTCGGGCAGTATCTTCTTCTCCACGTAGACTGGGAGGAAGGTGCCCTGCGCGTCGTCGCGGCTCAGCCCCATGCCCGTCTGCGTCAGGTCGTTCGTGCCGAAGCTGAAGAAGTCGCACTCCTTCGCCATCTCGTCCGCCGTCAACGCGGCGCGGGGCATCTCGATCATCGTGCCGTACTTGAAGACGATCTTCTCACCGTACTTCTTCATCGCCTCATCGTACGCCTTCACGACGAACGGCTTCAGGTACGCCAACTCCTTCCACGTGATGGTGCCGGGGATCATGATCTCCGGATGCGGATCATCGCCCTCCTTCTTCAACTCACACGCCGCCTCGAAGATCGCCTTCGCCTGAGTCTCATATATCTCAGGGTACAGCACACCCACACGGCACGCGCGCAGCCCGATCATCGGGTTCGCCTCCTGAATCTTACGCACCTTACCGAGCAGTACCCTCTTCGCCTCGATATCCTTCTTAGGCGCCTTCGCCTTCTCCAGCTCGAAAATCTCAGTAACCACGTCAACCTCACGTGGCATGAACTCGTGGAGCGGCGGGTCGAGCAGCCTGATCTGAACCGGCTTGCCCTTCATCGCCCTGAGCAGGCTCTTGAAGTCCTTCTTCTGCATCGGCAGAAGCTTGTCTAGCGCCACCATCCTCTCGGCGAGGGTGTCCGCCATGATCATCTCGCGGACCAGCGCGACGCGCTCGACGCCAAGGAACATGCGCTCCGTGCGGGTGAGCCCGATGCCGGCCGCGCCGTTCTCGTACGCCTTCTTCGCGTCCTTCTCATCGTTCGCGTTCGCCCAGACGCCGAGGCGCCTGTACTTGTCAGCCCAGCCCAGCAGCACGGCTACCTCGCCGCCAACCTTGGGCTCGATGAACTCCACCTCGCCAACGTACACGTCCGCCGTCAGCCCGTCGATGGTGATAAGGTCGCCCTTCTTCACCACCACGTCGCCGACCCTCGCAATCTCCTTGTCGAGGTCGATCTGCATCGCCTCGCAACCGACGATGGCTGGCTTGCCAATGCCTCGCGCGACTATCGCCGCGTGGCTCGTCATGCCACCCCTACTCGTCAACACGCCCTCGGCGGCCACCATGCCCGCGATGTCCTCCGGCGTCGTCTCCGGGCGCACAAGTATGACCTTCTTGCCTGCGGCCTTCCACTCCTCCGCCTCCTTGGGCACGAAGACGACCTGCCCAGTCGACGCACCCGGACTAGCCGGAAGCCCACGGCACAGCGCCTTCTTCCCAGTCTTCGGGTCGATCGTCTTGTGGAG
>DMJA01000202.1 GCA_003451935.1 Verrucomicrobiota bacterium
CAGTGGAAATACGGCGACATCCAGGCGTTCAAGCCGTGGGCCGCGAAGCTCCGCCCGCAGGACCGCATCATCATCCGCCGCCCGCGCAACCAGAAGCCCGAACCCCTGCCAAACCTCGAATGGCGCGAAAAAGAAGGGCTCTGGATCGGCCGCCCCATGGCCGCCGACAACGCGGCCACCCCCGCCGCGCAAACCCCTGAATAGGCTGTTGCCGGAGCGCGGGCATCTGGCCCGCCCCGACCGTCCTTTCAAAGCCGCTCGATCCGCTCCAACACCAAAATCCCGAAGATGCGCTTGGGATTGAATGGAGGCGGCCCGAACTGGGCGACGGCCCTGTATTCCTTGTCGATGGCCTTCTTGAGCCGTTGGGCGTAATGCTCTCCGATGATCGGAAAGCCGAATTCATCGGTCCACCGGGTCACGATGAGGATGTAATCGATGGGCTTTTCCCGAAGCTCCCGGATGAGCCGATCCTCCTTCTCGGGCGTGTCCAGCAGGGCGGGCACATAGGCGTAAGAGAAGGTTGCCGGGGGCGAATCCAGCAGGAAGTTGATCAGGTTGCCCTCGGGCAGCACCAGCAAGTGGTAATCGCGCTTGTCCTTGAAGTACTCCAGCAGGGGGACCAGCGAGTCGCGCTGGTCTTGCTTTAGCAGCAGCGTGCCGCGAGGGGTGTGGACCGGGAATCTCTTCGAGTGGTATCGCGCCAGGGTTGCGGCGAAATTCTGTTGCGCCGCGATGGCGAAAAAGCAGGCGAATCCCCAGAGAAAGAAGCGGTTTCGCGAGCCGAGTTGCCGTAATAGAGCCGGCAGAAAAGCGAAGACGGAAAAGATCAGCAAGAGCCATCCGGGAATCAGGAGAAAGACGCCGTAGCCGATGGGACGGGCGTTGATCAAGACTCGGGCTTGCAATTCAGCCGCGGCGAGGGCCGTGCACAGGATGAAAATGGAGGCATTGGATATGCTGCCTTTCCGCCAGCCGGTCCCGGCCATCCACAGCGCGCCCGCGCCGATGGCCGGAAGCCACACGGCCATGCCCATGAAGAGATTGAAGGAAATAATCCACGCCACGGCTCCCCATGCGCAAGCGGCGGAAAAGAGGGCCAGACCTGCGCCGCACAGAACTTTCGCTTGTCGGGATTGGATGCGCGTCTCGAACCATTGCGCGAGCCGGTCCGTCCCGAAGAGGAGAACCGAAAGCCCCGCATAGGCCGCCACCACGCGGGCCAAGTCCGCCAAATTGCCTTGGAGGCGCAACAGGCCCATTCGTTCCCGGACATAGGGCAAGGCGAGGGAAAACATGCTGGAGACTTCGGTGCGGAAATAGGCGGCCAGATCCATTTGCCAAGCCAAATAGAGGCTCAAAGGCAAGACAACCGCCAGAAACGGCCAAGCGAACGCCAAAAGCCATTGAACGAAAATGCGNNCCCGCCATGACTTCAGCAACAGCAAGGCGAGCAGAAGCAGGACAAACACATTCTCCGCCAGGATGAACTCAACCTTGGTCAGGCACCCCAGCGCATGGAGCAAGCCCAGCAAGGAAAACCACAAAGGTCTGTTTGTCTCCAGAACGCGGTGTCCGGCGTAAAACGACAACAGCAGAAGGAGGACACCCAGGCTCGCGGCGTAGGTATAGGGAAAGATGTAGGTGAAGATGGCATAGAGGCCGAAATATTGGAATGCGAACACGAAGATGAACAGAACGCCGGCGAAAAACGAAAGCCAGCGGTTCAGGAAAATGCGGGCGAGCGCGTGGATCAGAAGCGTGACCGAGGACGAAATCGCGAGGCCCGCCAGGTTCAGCGTCAGCAGATGCACGCCGAAGATTCGGTAGCACAGGGCGAGGAAATACGGCGCCAGCGGACCGTATTCGTAGTTGAAATCCCGGTAGATCATCTCTCCGCGGAGGATCCGCCAGGGGATGGTGGCCTCGCGCGAGGAATCCACGATCAAATCGCCGAACTTCCCGTAGAACGCCGCGAATAGGATCAGGTTCAGGCCCACGAGGATCAACTGGGGAAGGAAGTCCCGGGAGGCCGTGGCCTGCCGGTTGGAAACGAGCTTCGCCCAGGGGGTTGCCATGTCCATGAAGATGGCGGCGCCCACCTTCAAAGGCAAGCCCGATGCGCGCCTCAATCCTCCGCGGCGACGCGGAGGTGTTCCATGATGAACTGCCGCCGCTCGGGAGTGTTTCTCCCCATGTAGAAGCGGAGGATGGCCGGGATCTTGTGTTCTTTTTCGTGCGCCACCTGCACCGGCGTCAGGCGCATCTGGGGGCCGATGAAATTCTTGAATTCGCCCGGCGAAATTTCGCCGAGGCCCTTGAAGCGGGTGACCTCGGCCCCGCGCAGTCCGGAGATCGCCGCATCGCGCTCTGCTTCGGAATAGCAGTAGCGCGTTTCCTTTTTGTTGCGGACGCGGAAAAGCGGCGTTTCCAGGATGTAGAGGTGCCCCGCCAGCACCAGGGGATCGAAGAAGCGCAGGAAGAAGGTCAGCAGCAGGTTGCGGATGTGCAGCCCGTCCACGTCGGCGTCGGTGGCCATGATGACCTTCTGGAAGCGCAGTCCGTCAAGGGATTCCTCGATATTGAGCGCGCGCATGAGGTTGTAGAGCTCCTCGTTGGTGTACATGACGGCGCGGTCGAGTTCCGCCACGTTCAGCGGCTTGCCCCGCAACGTGAAGACCGCCTGGGTCGTCACGCTGCGGCAGGAGGTGATGGAGCCGGCCGCGGACTGCCCTTCGGTGATGAACAGCATGCTGTCGAGGCCGCGCTTGCGCTTGGGATCGAGGTGGTTTTTGCAATCCTTGAGCTGCGGCACGCGGATGCTGACGGATTTCGAGCGTTCGCGCGCAAGCTTCTTGACCGTCTGCAGTTCCTTGCGCAGGTCCTGCGTTTCCTGGATTTTCCTGACGAGGATTTCGGCGGCGTCGGGGTTGCGGTGCAGCAGGTCCACGACCACGTCGCGGATCTGCGCCACGAGATCGGAGCGGATTTCCGTGTTGCCCAGCTTGTTCTTGGTCTGCGACTCGAAGACGGGGTCCTTGAGGCGGATCGCAATGGCGCCGACCATGGATTCGCGCACATCGTCGCCGTCGAACTTGGCCTTGGCGAATTCGTTGATGCCCTTGAGGAAGCCTTCGCGGAAGGCGGAGAGGTGCGTGCCGCCGTCGGAAGTGAACTGGCCGTTGACGAACGAGAAGAAGGTTTCGTTGAACCGCTGGGTGTGGGTGAAGGCGATTTCCAGCGTGGGCGAGCGGTGGTGGAGAGGTCCATAGACGGCTTCCTCGCCGACCTCCTCGAGGACCAGGTCGGTCAGCCCGTTTTCGGAAACGATCTCGGTGCCGTTGAAGACGAGGACAAGCCCCGCGTGCAGGCAGGCGTAGAGGCGCAGCCGCCGCTGGACCAGATCGCCGAGATAGGTGGACTTCCCGAAGATGTCGGGATCGGGCTCGAACTCGATCAAGGTGCCGTTGGGGACGCCCGGGCACTTGCCGGAAAGGGTTTTCAGCAGTTCGCCGCGCTCGAACCGCGCGCCGGCGGATTGCCCGTCGCGGTGCGATTGGACGAGGAACGAGGAGGAGAGGGCGTTGACGGCCTTGGTGCCGACGCCGTTGAGCCCGACGGAGAACTGGAAGACGTCGTCGTTGTATTTCGCCCCGGTATTGATGCGCGAGACGCACTCGACCACCTTGCCCAGCGGAATGCCGCGGCCATAGTCGCGCACGCGGACCTGGGTCCCCTCGATGGCGATCTCGACGCGCTTCCCGTAGCCCATGATGAACTCGTCCACCGCGTTGTCCACGACCTCCTTGAGCAGGACGTAGATGCCGTCGTCGTACTGGGTGCCGTCGCCCACGCGCCCGATGTACATGCCGGTGCGCTTGCGGATGTGCTCCAGCGCGGACAGCGTCTGGATCTTGCTCTCGTCGTAGTTGTGCGTGGGTTTGGCCATGGCGGAAAATCAACCGGCCCATGAAACCAAACGGGGGGGAGGAAATCAATCCGAACTCAAGGCCGATTTGGCGGGAAAACAGGAAGTAGCGCAGGAAAACAGGACTGGAAAGGCCGGGCGGTTGCCGGAGCGCGGGCATCTTGCCCGCAGGGCCATGGTTACAACTTGTCCGGCAGCTTGTGGAGAACGACCTTGGGGTTTTTCTCGACGAAGAACTTCAGCTCCCATGCGGCGGAGAAGAGGGCGACGGGGCGATCGTGCGCATCGAGGGCGAGGCGGCAGCTGCTGGGCAGCATGTCCGGGGTGATCGGCGCCCCGGCGGGATCGATCCAGCGGAGAATCGACCATGGGGCGGGCTCGAGGCGGGTGGTGGCGCCGTATTCGCTTTCGAGGCGGTATTGCAGCACTTCGAACTGCAAGGGGCCGACGGCACCCAGGAGCGGTGCTCGCGAGCCGGAATCCGGGATGGTGAACGTCTGGACGGCGCCTTCCTGCAGCAGGTGGTCGAGGCCGGCGCGGAACCGCTTGAATTGCGCGGGGCTGGAATGGTGCAGATACGCGAAGCATTCGGCCGCGAACTGCGGCAAGGGGTCGTAGGCGATGGCCGGGTCCTCGGTCAGCGTGTCGCCGATGCCGAATTCGGGATGGCCGACGAGCCCGATGACGTCGCCGGGAAAGGCTTCGTTGACGGTTTCGCGCTCGCGGGCGAACATCTTGCGCGAATTGGACATGCGGATGGTCTTGCCCGAGCGAGAATGGATGGCCTTCATGTCGCGCGCGAACACGCCGGAGCAGACGCGCAGGAAGGCGATCTGGTCGCGGTGGTTGGGGTCCATGTTCGACTGGATCTTGAAGATGAAGCCGGAGAATGCGGGATGGTCGGGGGGGACGAGAAGATTGCCGGCCTTGCGCGGGCCGGGGGGGGGCGCATGCTGGAGGAAGAAGTCGAGCAGGAGCTGGACGCCGAAATTGTTGAGCGCGCTGCCGAAAAAAACGGGCGTCATATCGCCGCTCCGCACGGCCTTTTCATCGAACACCTCGCCGGCGGCGTCGAGCATGTCGAGCTGCTCGACGAGGGCCTTGAAGGCGTCGGGATTCATGCGGTCGCGCACCTGCGGATCGGTGACGGCGTGGAGCGCCTCGGGGGCGCGGTAGGCGCCGCCAATCGTGCGCTCGAAGAAATGCGCGATTTTTTCCTGCCGGTCGTAGACGCCGCGGAAATCGACGCCGTCGCCCAGCGGCCAGTTCATGGCGCAGACCTGCATCTGCAGGGTGCTTTCGATTTCGTCGATCAGTTCCAGCGGATGGCGGGCCGGACGGTCCAGCTTGTTCATGAAGGTGAAGATGGGGATGCCGCGCAGGCGGCAGATCTCGAAGAGCTTGAGCGTCTGGCTTTCGATGCCTTTGGCCGCGTCGATCACCATGATGACGGCATCCACGGCCATCAAGACGCGGTAGGTGTCCTCGGAGAAGTCGCGGTGGCCGGGAGTGTCGAGCAGGTTTACCTTGCAGCCGCCGTAGTCGAATTGCAGCACCGTGGAGCTGACCGAGATGCCGCGCTTCTTCTCCAGTTCCATCCAGTCGGAAGAGGTGCTCTGCTGCTTGCGGCGGGCGGTGACCGAGCCGGCCAGCTGAAGGGCGCCGCCGTAGAGCAGGAACTTCTCGGTCAGCGTGGTCTTGCCGGCGTCCGGGTGGGAGATGATGGCGAAAGTGCGCCTTTTTGAAATTTCCTTGGGGTTTATCATGGTATGCCTTATTTTCCGTATTCCGGGCCGCCGGGCAGGCGCCAGGGCCGCCCTTTAACTTTACCCTTTACGAAAACGCGCGCGCCGTGGGCGGGGACTTCCGTCGACAGGGCTCCGCCTGAGACCCGTACTTTTTCGCCGGCGTAAATTTCGCGGTACTTTCCCGCGGGCAGGCCGCCGGCCTTGAGCAGCGCCGGAGAGGAACCCTTGTTGAGCAGCACCACGGCCGTCTCTCCCTGGTAGTCGCGCCTGAAAACATAGGAATCCCGGGAGGAAGAAAGAAGGGTCTGGGCGCCCCTGCGCAGCGGGGCGGCGGAGCGCCGCATAGCGTTGAGCTTCTTAAGGTGATGATAGACCGGGTCGGTCTTCGCTTTCTTTATCCCCTCCGCGCCGAGCATCCGGCGGTTGTCCGGATCATTCCCGCCGGCCATCCTCACCTCGGTGCCGTAGAAGACGCACGGGATGCCGCGGACGGTGAAATAAAAATTCAGCGCGTCGAAGTACTGTTCGGCCGAGGCCGGCGTCCCCTGTCCCTCCTCTCCGGTGCCGTTGAACCGCGGCTTGTCGTGGTTATCCAGGAAAGTGACGAGGTAGGTAGCGTCCTTATACTTGTGGTCGTGCGCGAATACAGCGTCGGCCTTCGAATAATCCCCGCCCTTGAAGACCTCTTCCATCGGGCCCCAGGTCCCCATGGAGGAAAGCGGCATATCCAGCAGGCTCATGGCGGAATTCATGGGGTCGCCTTCGGCGAGACGACTGTAGCGGGCAATCATGTCGAAATCGTCGCGGGTCCAGGCCTCGCCGAAGATGAAGAAATCCTTCTTCGCGGCGTGCAGGGCGGAAGTAAACTCCCTCCAGAAAGAGTCGCTCATCCAGACCACGGTGTCCAGCCGGAAGGCGTCCACTCCCATAGCCTGGTACTTCAGGTATATGTCCGTCAGCCATTTCACCGTCGCGGGGTTGGAGTCGTTGAAGTCCAGCAGGTCGGCCAGCACCGGACCCTCGCGGGTGAACCAGCCCCTGTCGTCGGCGTGGTAGTCGAACTCCAGACCCAGGCCGCGCACCTTTCCGTTCTCGGCGTGCCATCGCACCGACGGATGCGTGTCGCCGCCGTGCCCGTGGTTGGGAACAACGTCCTGGATGAGCTTAAGGCCCTTCGAGTGGAACTTCTTTATCAAGTCGGCGTAAGTCGCGCCGGCCGATTCAAGATGCGGATCTATACGCGAGAAGTCCCATCCCCAGTAGCCGTGGTAGCCGGCCGCGTCGTAGGTTTCGGAGGAGTTTACGTAGCGGCCGGGAGGCTGCATGACCGGCGGAGTTATCCAGACGGCGCTGAAACCCATGTCCCTTATGTGGCCGAGGTTGCCCATAAGGCCCCGGAAATCGCCGCCCTGGTAGTAGCGCAGATTGCCCGGGACGTATTCGTCGCCGTAGATATCGTTGTTGGAGGGGTCTCCGTCGGCGAAGCGGTCGGTCAGCGCCAGGTATATGGTCTCGTCGCGGAAGTCCGCCGCCCACCCGGGGAGGGCCGGCGAAAGCGCCAGGAAAAGGAATGCGGCGGCGGTCTTCATCGGGCCCGGGCGCTCAGCGGTTGAGGACGTAGCTGAACAGCAGCGGGGCCACTATCGTCGCGTCGCTCTCTATGACGAAGCGCGGCGTGTCCACGGCCAGCTTGCCCCAGGTGATCTTCTCGTTGGGCACGGCGCCGGAATAGGAGCCGAAGCTGGTGATGCTGTCGGAGATCTGGCAGAAGTAGCCCCACATCTTGACTTCCTTGCGCAGGTCGCACTCTATCATCGGGACCACGCAGATCGGGAAGTCGCCGGCTATGCCGCCGCCTATCTGGAAAAAGCCGAGGCCGGGATCGCTCTCCCGGCTGGCCTTCTGGTACCAGTCGGCCAGGTGCATCATGTACTCGACGCCGGTCTTCATCGTGCCGGGTTTGAGCTGTCCTTTTATGCACTTGGCGGCGTAGACGTTGCCGAGGGTGGAGTCCTCCCAGCCGGGCACATAGATGGGCAGGTTCTTTTCGGCGGCGGCCAGCAGCCAGCTGTCGGCCGGGTCCACCTGGTAATGTTTCTTGATGTCGCCGGAGAGCAGCAGGTCGTAGAAATGCTCGTGCGGGAACTTACGGTTGCCGGTCTTCTCGGAGTTCTTCCAGCGCTTAACGATATGGTCCTCGATGTGGTACATCACGTCCTGCGGGATGCAGGTGTCCGTGACGCGGTTAAAGCCGCGGTCCATCAGTTCCTTCTCCTGCTCGGGACTCAGGTCGCGGTAATGCGGGACCTTCTCGTACTCGTTGTTGGCGACGAGGTTGAAGACGTCCTCTTCGAGGTTGGCGCCGGTGCAGGAAATGCCGTGTATCTTGCCCTGGCGGATCATCTCGGCCAGGGTTATGCCCAGTTCGGCGGTGCTCATCGCGCCCGCCATGGCCAGGAACATCTTGCCGCCCTTTTCGATGTGGGCGTTGTAGGCGTCGGCCGCGTTCTTGAGGGCCAGGGAGTTGAAATGCCGGTAGTTGCGCTCGATGAACGAGCTTATCGCGCCTTTTAAGGCCTGGGAAGGTTTGGCCGCCGCAGTGTTCGCCATAAGGATGACCTCCGTAAGCCGGGGAGGAACGCAGGAACGCGCTTTATTTCCCTTTATCCCCGAGTGTTCAGTTTAACAAATGAAAATATGAAATCAAAATTTCCCGTCGGGAAGCCGCCGCCGTTTTTTTTGCTAGAATATCGCGGGGGAGGTTCCAATGAAACAGGACGACCCGGAATGCGTTTTCCGCAGCCAGAATTTTCACGAGGCGGCCCTCGTGCGCGAAATGCTTGAGGCCGCCGGCGTGCCGGCTTTCCTCTTCGATTCCAACGCCGTCGGCAGCGTGGCCGTTTTCGGCCCCGCCGTCATGTTCCGAGT
>DMJA01000216.1 GCA_003451935.1 Verrucomicrobiota bacterium
AATATCCAATATTCAATTTCCAATGTTCAAGTGAACAGCCGGAAATCCGGTTGGTCTGACTTGTTCGGTTGAAGATTGGAAATTGAATATTGGATATTGCGGTTTTCACGAGGCGCCTCCGGAAAGGGCGGCGATGCGCTGGCGGGCGTAGGCGGCGGCGGCGGTGCCGGGGGCGAAGTCGCTCTCGAGGAATTCCTGGTAGGTCTTGAGGGCGGCGGCCTTGTCGCCGAGCTTCTCGAAGCAGTCGCCGCTGCGGAGGTAGGCGGTGACGACGGCTTTCTTGTAGGCGCCGTAGAGGACGTAGACGCGCTGGTAGTAGGCGATGGCCTGGGCGTATTCCTGCTGGGCGGTGAGGCAGGCGGCGATGCCCAGAAGGGCCTCGGGCTTGAGCTGGCGCGGGGCGGCGCGGTTGGCCAGGATGGCGTTGTAGTCGCTGATGGCCTCGCCGTGGCGCTGGAGGCCGAGGAGGGCCTCGGCGCGGCAGAACGTGGCTTCGAGGACGTACTGGATCTCGGCGGCGTTGGCGAGCACGGCGTCGGCGAGGCCGAGGGCGGTGGCGTATTCCTTGTTTTCAAGCGCCTGTTGGGCGAGGAGGGTCTGGGCCTGCGGCACGTGGCGGGAGTCGGGATACTTTTCGAGCAGCAGCTCGAGGTTGGGAATGCCGTTGGCGGGCATGCCGTTGTCGATCCAGGCGCGGCCGAGCCAGACCAGCGTTTCGGCGCCGAGATAGTCGGGCTTGAAGCGTCCGGTGAAGATGGCGAGCTGGCGGGCCTGCTCCTCGGGCGGGAGGATCTGGGCCTCGGCCCAGGCGAGGCGGGCGGCGAGGGTGAGGCGCTGGCCGGCGAGGGCCTTGTCGTAGCGGGCGCGCAGTTCGGTGGCGTATTCGCCGGAGCCGCGCGGGTACATGCCGGCGAGGTCGGTGAGCATGAGGTCGAAGCCTTCCCAGGCGGGGGTGTTGCCGTGGCGCTCGATCATCTGCCAGTAGAGGGTGCGGGCCTGCTCGGGGCGCTGGATTTGGCGCAGGGCCCAACCGGCGTTGTAGGCGGCGTCGATGATGTTGCCGTCGTTGGGCATGTCCTTGATGTACTGGACGTAGTCGGCGGACATGGCGAGGTAGTCGTTGGTTTCGCCGAGGGCCTTGTGGATGCGGGAGATCTGCGTGAGGGCCATGTAGTAGAACGGCCCGGCGCCGGGGTTCATGGAGAGGTGGTAGGCCTCCTTGGCGGCGTCGAATTCGCCGAGGACGGCGAGGGCGTCGCCGCGCATGATGGCGGCCTCGCGGCGGAAGTAGTGGTCGGGGTTCTGCGCGAGCCAGGTGGCGGTGTCGGCGGCGCAGCGCGCGTAGTCCTCGAGGGCATAGCGGCAGCAGGCGGCGCGGTAGGTGGCCTCGGGCGCGTAGATGCTCATCGGGTTTTGGGCGGCGTAGGAATCGAAGTAGGGCAGCGCTTCCTCGTACTTGCCGTCGTAGTAGAGGGAAATGGGCATCCAATATTGGACGTCGGGGGCGAGGACGTGGCTGGGATAGGCCTGCAGCCAGGTCTTGAAGAGCGCGACGGCCTCCTCGAAGCGCTCCTGCATCGCAATGGACAGCGCCAGATAGAACTCGATGCGGGCCTTCTGGGGATGCTCGGGGAACCGCCGGACGAGCTTGCGCATCTCGATCTCGGCATCTTCGAAAAGCTCGCGGTTGACGAAGGACTCCGCGCGCAGGAAGGCGACGGTCGGCACGTTCGCCCACTTGTCCTCGTAGACGCCGATCTCTTCTTCCTCGAGCACCCAGATGGGTTTCGCGCCGGGCTCGGCGGGGGCTTCCTCCTCGCCGAGGTCGAACATGCCCCCGGCGTCCTCGGCGGCTTCCGCGTCGCCTTCCTTGGCCAGCTTCTTCTTCTTGGCCCAGCCGCCGAGGCGCTTGGCCTTGGCGCGCCGCTCGAGCTGGCGGAGCTTGGCGAACTGCTGGTCGATGGTGGTGCCGTCGGGCAGGACGGTGGAGCTGCCATAGACGCGGGCGAGGCCTTCGGCGACCAGGAGTTCGGCGAGGTCGTCCTTGCCGACCTGGACGACGCCGAAGAAGCGCTGTTGCTGGCTGCTGCCCATGGCGTCTTCCCAACGGGTCCAGACGGTGAATTTCTTGCCGGACAGGACGCCCTGGGTGAATTTCTTGCCCTTGTTGCCGAGGGGGGTGACCTGCGTGGGGGAGATGCCGAAGTAGTCCGCCTGCTCGTCGTTGCGGTCCTCGTGGGTCTTGTCCGTCTCGGGCGTGTCCACGTAATAGAGGCGGATGATGATGTCCTTGTTGTTGGCGCGGACGTGGAAGCTGTCGCCGTCCATGTAGCCTTCGGCCAGGGTGGCGTCCTCGAACTTTTCCCACTTGCCGGCGGCGGAGGCGGGGGGAGCGGCCAGAAGAACAAAGCCCAATATCCAATATCCAATATTCAATATCCAATGTCCAATAATCAAAACAAAGCGGAAGAGAATGGGCTGGATTCGGGGCGGGGGCGGCGGCTACACTGCGCGAAATGAATCCGGTCCAGGACAAGCGGGTGGCGGTGGATGCCCGGTGGGTGTTCCGCGAGCTGAGCGGGATCGGCCGTTATACGCTGGAATTGCTGAAGCAGCTGGGGGAGGGCGGCGGGGCGTTCCGATTTCTGGTGCTGGTGCGGGACGCGGAGCGCCGGGCGTTCGTGGAGCGGGAAGCGGGGGTGGCGGGGAAGGCGAATTTCGAGTTTGCGGAGGTGCCGCAGGGTCCGTTTTCGGTGCGGGGGCAGTTCGCGGTGGCGCGGCTGTTGCGGGAGCGGAAAGTCGACGTGTACCACTCGACCAATTTCATGATTCCGCTGCCGGCGTTTCCTCGGCGCAAGCCGCACGCGGTGAAGTGCCTCTGCAACATCCACGACCTGATTCCGCTGGTGCATCCGGAGTTCACCCCGAAGGCGCTGAAAACGCGGTTCTTTCCGGTGTACCGGGCGCTGATGCACGAAATCGCGCTCCGGGCGGATACGGTGCTGACGGGCAGCGAATCGGCCAAGCGGGACATTTTGCGGCTGCTGGGAATTCCGGCGGAGCGCATCGTGGTGGCGGCGGATGGCGTGGATGCGCGGCATGTCCCCGGCGGCGAAAAGCCGTCGGCGCGCGGCGGTCCGAAGACGGTGCTCTATGTGGGGCGGAGCGATCCCTACAAGAATCTTCCGGGCCTGGTGGAGGCGTTTGCGCGGCTGGTGAAGGACGGCGGGGTGGATGCGCGGCTGCGGATCGTGGGTTCGCCGGATGTGCGTTATCCGGAGGCGGGGGCGGTGGCGCGGCGGCTGGGCGTGGCGGACCGCGTGGAGTGGTCGGGCTATCTGGACGACGCGGGGTTGTTGCGGGCGTACCAGGAAGCGGATGTGCTGGCGCTGTTGTCGAAATACGAGGGGTTCGGCCTGCCGGTGCTGGAGGCGATGGCGTGCGGCACGCCGGTGGTGTGCTCGGATGCGGCGAGCCTGCCGGAGGTGGCGGGCGCCGCGGCGCGGGTGGTGGCGCCGGCCGATGTGGCCGGGGCCGCGGCGGCGCTGAAGGAAATTTTGACGGATCCCGCGGAGGCCGCGCGCTTGCGCGCGGCGGGGCTGGAGCAGGCCCGGAAGTTTTCGTGGCGGACGGCGGCGGCGGCGGTGCTGCGCGCCTACGGGGGGGGGGCATGAGCCGGTCCCTGAACGTCGCGCTGGTGCATGACTGGCTCAACGGCATGCGCGGGGGCGAGCGGTGCCTCGACCTGATCTGCAAAGAGTTCCCGCAGGCGGAGCTCTACACCCTGCTGTACCGCCCGGAGCAGGTGTCGGAGGCGATCCGGAACCGCAAGGTGCACGTGTCGGGCCTGCAGCGCGTGCCGGGATTCCGGGACCATTACCGCTGGTTCCTGCCGCTGTTCCCGATGGCGATCGAGTCGTTCCGCGTGCCGGATGGAACGGATCTGGTGATCAGCACGAGCCATTGCGTGGCGAAGGGAATCGTGCCGCCGAAGGGGGCGAGGCACCTGTGCTATTGCTTCACGCCCATGCGCTATGCGTGGTCGATGCAGGAGGAGTACTTCGGGCGCCGGGGCCTCCGTCGCGCGGCCATCGATTTGGCGCTGGCGCGCCTGCGGAAGTGGGACCAGGCGGCCAGCGCGCGGGTGGACCGGTTCGTGGCGATCAGCCGGCATGTGCAGGCGCGCATCGAAAAATTCTACGGGCGCGAAGCTGCGGTGGTGTATCCGCCGGTGGCCACGTCCTTCTTCACGCCCGGCGAACGCGGCGGGCACGACGGATATGATCTGGTCGTCTCGGCGCTGGTGCCCTACAAGCGCGTGGAGCTGGCGGTGCAGGCCTATTCGCAAACGGGCTTTCCGCTGAAGATCGCGGGCGTGGGCACGGAGATGGAGGCGCTGAAAAGAATCGCGGCGCCGAACGTGGAATTCCTCGGGCGCGTGCCGGACGAGGGGATCCGCGAACTCTACCGGCGCTGCCGGTTCCTGGTGTTCCCGGGCGAGGAGGATTTCGGCATTGTGCCGCTGGAGGCGATGGCCTGCGGCAAGCCCGTGCTGGCCTATGGCAAGGGCGGGCTGCTCGAAACGGTGGAGGAGGGGCGGACGGGCGTGTTCTTCGCCGCGCAGACGCCCGAGGCGCTGGCGGCGGCGGCGGCGCGCGCGGAAGGCGTGGCCTGGGACCCGGCGGTGCTCCGCGCGCATGCGGAACAATTTGGCGAAGACCGCTTCCTGGACGGGATGCGCGCGGAAATCGGCCGGTTGATGGATGGGCGGCCGCGATGAGCGAACCCGCCGCCGTTCCCATTCCCCCGGTGCCGGACTCCGCCGGGAAATCGGTTGGCCTCCCGCCCGCCCGGCTGCTGCGGATGTCGCGGGGGTTCTCTTGCCTGTTCTGGAGCCTGCCGTTGCTGTCCACGGCGCACGCGATGGCGATGGCTTCCTCCCTGCCTGCGCGCTGGATGTTCGGCCTGCTGTTGCTGCCGTTCCTGCCGTTGGTGTGCGGCTTGTGGATGCTGCGGGCCAGCGGCGACCTGACGCCGCGATGGGGGGCGGCCATCAGCCGGGTTTCGCTGCTGGCGCTGGTGACGGTCTATCTGTGCCCGTTTCTGGTGTGGTGGACCCTCGCGCCGATGCGGTTGTATTTCGCGGCCAACATGGCGGCGCACTATTTCGCGACGATCGGCCTGCTGGCCGGAATGAACCGGCTGGCGGGCGAATGCGCGCGCGGCCTGGACGACATGCCGTTGCGGCGGGAGGCGCTGGCGGGTCTGGGCATGGTGCTGTGGCTGAGCGCTTGCACGCTGGCGGCGCTGGCGTGGCTGTTCCATCGCGCGGGCGTGCTGGTGGACGGGCTGCCGGGGGTGCTGGCGCTGGTGGCGGAGCTGCCGCGCGAGGCGCGCACGCTCTTCCTGCTGCCCTATGCGATGACCGCCTATGTGATGTGGAGGGTGAAGGAAACGGGATTCCGCCGCGCGGCCGGTCCGCCGCCGTAGGCGATTATTCCCAGGGGAATTTGCGGCCGGGCGCCGCGTCGTCGGGCCCGGGGTCCGCTTGCAGCTTTTCCGGCCAGCGCTTTTTGATCTCGCCCTCGATGGTCGCCTGGAGGGCGAGGCCGTCGGGATCGCCAGGCACGGAATCGAGATAGCTGCGGATCCGGACCAGGGCCCGTTGGAGCTCATTGAGTTTTTGCGCCGCTGGCCGCAGGAGGGCGCGCTGCAGGTGCGCATCGGCCCACTTCAGGAGGCGCTCGTAGCGGTAGGGGGCGATTTCCTCGGATTGGCGGTAGCACTCGAGGGCGATGTCCCAATCGCCCTGCAGGGTATAGAGCGTGGCGAGGTCCTCCCACAGGAGGGGGTTGCCGGGATTGCGTTTGATCGCCTGCTGGAGGATGTCCGCGGCGCGTTCGTTTTCCCCGAGCCGGAGGCGCGCCTGCCCCAACGCCATGGCCGTCCAGGCGAACGCCCCGTCCGTCCGGCTCTCGATCGCCCGCTGGAAGGTTCGGAAGGATTCGTCGATCTTTTCGAGCTGGCGCTGGGCCTCCGCCAGGGAAATGGCGGCATCGGAATTCCAGGCATCCCGCCGCAGGGCGTAGGCGAACCACGCGCGCGCCCGGGCGGGAAGGTTTTTCTCGAGCAAGCTGCGGCCGATGCCGATGGCCAGGGCGATGTCGTAGGAGCCGGTATCGGCCTCCCCGCCGCGGAGGAAGGCGATTCCGTCGCCGGCCTCCTGGCCTTGGATGGCGCGGATGAGCGCGAGCAGGGCGCGGATGTCGAAGCGGTGCGGCCATTGCCGATGGGCGGCGAGGGCGGCGGTTTCGGCGCGGGCCGGATCGCCGGCGCCGAGCAGGACCCAGGCGGTGCGCGCGGCCAGCCAGGCATCGCCAGGGCGGCTGGCCTGGCGGCGCGCGAAAATGGCGCGGGCGTTTTCCGGCGTGATCGCGGCCACGCGGGCATCCCAGAGGCGTTTTTCCTCCATCAGCCGGGCCATGGTTTCGGCGTGGTCGAACTGCCAGCGGAAGGGCGGGCGCAGCATTTGGCGGAGGACGGTTTCCAATTGGGTGGCGCGGCCCCACGGATGATAGAGCAGGCTGGCCGCCAGTTCTTCGGCGGAGGGGAGGTCTCCGGCGGGCGGCGAATCGAAGGCCTGGAGGAATTCCATGCGGTCCACGAGGGCGGAAGCCAGCAGATGGTTGGCTTCGAAGGTGAAATGGATGTGGTCGAGGAACAGCTCGCGCCCGGGGATGCCTTGGGGCGAACGGATGGCGAAGAGGGCTTCGGCGTCGAGCAGGGAGGCGGCGGCCTCGGCCGCGCCCTCGCGGAGGATGGCGTTGATCCGGGAATCGGCGCGCAACCGGAGGGCATCGGCATCGCGGGCCCGGGTGAAGAGCGCGGCGGCCTCGGCGGTGTGGTGGTCCGCCAGCGCCATTCGGGCGGCGCGGAAGAGGGCTTCGGCGTGGGTGGGATCGCGCCGGATGGCGTCGGCATAGCCGCGCGCGGCTTCGATCCGGTTGGTGGCCGCCTCGGCGGCGATGGCGGTCCGCAGCCGTTCGCGGACCTCCTGGGCGGCGGTTTCGTCTTCCAGATAGGTGGACGAGAACGGGGCGCAATCGCGCAGATTGACGGGCACCGTGCACACGATGACCACCGGCGAGGCGCCGGAGGCCTCCGCGAGGATCGCGCGGAGGTTCTTGCGGAAGGATCGCGCCACGGTCTTCAGGCGCGGATCCCGCGCCGCCATGCGGCCCTTCATCGCGAGGGGTTCATGGCTGCGCCACGCCTGGAGGTCTTCCCGCGCGGGCTGCAGCCGGTGGAGCGCGGCGATGCAGAGCCGGGACAGGTGGGTGCGCGAAAAGAGCGCCATCCACCGGGCGATGTGCGAACTCTGGTGGAAGCGTCCGAGTCCCGCGGCGGGCCCGTAGGGGCCGGACACCTCGTCGTTGCCGGTCAGCAGGATCACGGCATCGGGGGCCAGGCGTTTCAAGTCGCGGGCCGCCTCGCGCAGGATGTGCGAGTTGCCGCCGGCGAGGCCCATCTGGACCACCTCGACGGGCTGGCCGGGATAGCGGCGCTGGAGCATGAGCTCGAGCTGGCGGCCGAGGCCGTAGGAAGGCTCGGGCGCGCCCAGGGCTTCCGATCCGCCCAGCAGGCAGATCCGCAACGTGCCGGGCGGAGGCGTCTGGAGAGCCACGACGGGCAAGGGGGCGGGGGCGGTCCGTTCCGGAAAGAAGCGGTAGGGGAAGAATGGATTGTCGAGCCAGGCGGGCTGCCCGTTCGACTGCCC
This sequence comes from Verrucomicrobiota bacterium, assembly GCA_003451935.1. Lineage (GTDB taxonomy): Bacteria > Verrucomicrobiota > Kiritimatiellia > CAIQIC01 > Lenti-01 > Lenti-01. The sequence goes on from DMJA01000216.1 coordinate 7,778, forward strand.
TGCCAAGAGGTAGCGGGCGGATCGTTTCGGCAGGAAATGCCAGGCGGCGAGTTCCAGGACGGCGAGAGCGGCCAGCAGGAGGCCGATGGAGATGGCCAGCCGGCGCAGGTGGCGGATGGCGAAGGCGGTCCATGGCGAACGGTCGAGATGGTCGGAGAACGGGTTCATGCCTAGGTGCGACTATAGGGGAGGCCGGGGGGCCTGTAAAGGACCGGCGCGCGGTCGCCATCCCCGGGGCCCCGGGGCCAAAGGGGGGGTTGCAATTTGCGGCGGGATGGGGTAGAACACGCGGTCTGTTCGGCTGGTGGATATAGCTCAACTTGGTAGAGCACCAGATTGTGGTTCTGGCTGTTGCGGGTTCAAATCCCGTTATCCACCCCATTTTTCCGGGGCGGTCGGGGGCATTTCGCGGTTGCGGCGGCGGGGTCTTTTGTATAGGGTGCGCATTTCCATGGCCGGGTCTTCCGCCCGGCGGAGCCGGTAACGACGCGGAACTGAAAGGCAAAGAACATATGAAGGACATCCCGATCGCCGATGTACGGAATTTTGTTTTGGTGGGCCACACGGGGAGCGGCAAGACGTCGCTGGTGGATGCCTTGCTCTACAAGCTCGGGGTGAACGACCGGCTGGGCAATCCGGGCGACGGAACGAGCGCCGCGGATTGGACCGACGAGGAGAAGAAGCACAAGATTTCGATTTGGGCGAAGCCCTTCGACGCCGTGTGGCGCCCGAAGGGCGGCAAGGCGCTGCGGCTGGTGATGTTGGACACCCCGGGTTATGCGGATTTCTTCGGGCAGGTGGTGGCGGCGACGCAGGTGGCGGATGCGGCGCTGATCGCGGTGGACGCGACGGCGGGCGTGCAGGTGGGCACCGTGCGGGCGTGGAAGCGCTGCGAGGCGCTGGGGCTGCCGCGCGCGATCGCGATCACCGGCCTCGACAAGGAAAACGCGGATTTCGAAGGCACGGTGGCGGCTTTGCAGGACCTCTGGGGCGCGCGCTGCGAAGTGGTGACGTTCCCGGCGGACGACAAGAAGGGCGTGGTGGACGCACTGTCGGCGCAGGGCGGCAAGGCGGACGGGATCCGCGCGCGCCTGACCGACGTGGCGGCGGAATCCAACGATGCGCTGATTGAAAAGGTGCTCAATGGCGAGACGCTTTCGGCGGACGAGCTGTCGGATGGCCTGCGGGCATCGGTGGCCCAGGCGAAGTTCATTCCGATTTTCGCGTTGATGGCGCGGCAGTCCGTCGGCCTCGACGAATTGCTTTCCGGATTTGCGCGGCTGATGCCGAGCCCGGCGGACCGCCCCGCGAAGGATGCCGACGGCCAGAACGTGAATCCGGCGGCGGATGCGCCGCTGGTGGCGCAGGTGTGGCGGTCGATCAACGATCCGTTCGTCGGGCAGCTGACGCTGGCCCGGGTATGGGGCGGCACGCTGAAGGAGAAGAGCGAGGTGTTCAACGCCGCGAAGGAGCACAAGGAAGGCGTGGGCATCGTGTATTTCCTGAACGGCAAGAAGCAGGAGACGGTGCCCGAGGCGCAGGCGGGCGACATCGTCGCGCTGGCGAAGCTGAAGGCGACCGGCCTGAACGACACGCTGTGCGCCACCGGCAAGGCCGTGAAGATGGCGCCCATCGTGTTCCCCAAGCCGGTGGTGTCGTTCGCGGTGACCCCGAAGAACCAGAGCGACGACGACAAGCTGGGCCCCGGCCTGCACCGCGTGGCCGAGGACGATCCGACGATCCATGTGGAACGCAACGAGGCGACGCACGAGTTGATCATCACGGGCATGGGCGACGTGCAGATCGAAGCGGCGAAGGAGCGGATGCTGGCCCGCAGCAAGGTCGAGGTGCTGCTGAGCACGCCGAAGGTGGCCTACAAGGAGACCGTGACGGCGAAGGGCGAAGGCCACTACAAGCACAAGAAGCAGTCCGGCGGCCGCGGCCAGTACGGCGAGGTCTATCTGCGGATCGAGCCGATGAAGGCCGGCTCGAAGGACTGGTTCGTGGACGGCATCGTCGGCACGAGCATCCCGCGCAATTTCCTGCCGGCCATTGAAAAGGGGTTGGTGGACGGCATGACGCGCGGCGCGGTGGCCGGCTATCCCGTGGTCAACACGATGGTGACGGTCTATGACGGCAGCTCGCACGACGTGGACAGCTCCGAAATCGCGTTCAAGATCGCGGCGCGCACGGCGTTCAAGGACGGCATGGGCAAGGCCCGGCCGGTGCTGCTCGAGCCCATCATGACGATCCGGGTGACGATCCCGGGCGAGTTCATGGGCGATTGCACGGGCGACTTGAACCACCGCCGCGGCCGCATCATGGGCATGGAGTCGGAAGACGGCATGCAGGTCATCGTGGCCGAGGTGCCGCAGGCCGAGGTGTTCAAGTATTCCTCGGAGCTGCGCTCGATGACGGGTGGCCGCGGATCGTTCGAGATGAGCTTCAACCGCTACGACGTCGTCCCCGCCAACGTGGCCCAGAAGATCATTGCGGAGGCCGAGAAGCACAAGCACGCCGAGGAAGAAGAATAGGCCCGGAACAAAGCGGGAATGGCCGGCCGACGCCGGAGAAGGAACGGACAGGTATGAGCGGACATAGCAAGTGGTCGACCATCAAGCACAAGAAGGGCGCCGCCGATGCCAAGCGCGGCAAGATCTTCAGCAAGCTGGCGAAGGAATTGACGATTTCGGCGGGCATCAGCGGCGGAGACCCCGGCTCCAACATCACGCTGCGCACGATCCTGTCGAAGTGCAAGGCCGCGAACATGCCGGCCGACAACATCGACCGCGCCATCAAGAAGGGCACCGGCGCGTTGCAGGGCAACGCCATCGAGGAGATCCTGTTCGAGAGCTACGCCCCGGGCGGCGTGGGCCTGATCATCCAGTGCCTGTCGGACAACCGCAACCGCTCCGTGGCCGAGGTGCGCCACCTGCTGCAGCGCCACAACGCCACGCTGGCCGGCACGAACCAGGTCATGCGGAATTTCGCGCGCCGCGGCCAGATCCTCGTGGATGCCGCGGGGGTCGATGAGGACAAGCTGATGGAATTGGTGCTCGATGCCGGCGCCGACGACATGACGCGCGAAGGGGACCAGTTCGAGATCCTGACGAATCCCTCCGTCTACAACGAGGTGTCCGAGAAGGTGTCGGCGGCCGGCTACAAGGTCTCCGAGGATTCCGGCGTTAATTTCGTCCCGACGGTCTGGGCCCCCGTGACCGACAAGTCGCAGGCGTCCAGCTTGATGAAGCTTGTCGAAGCCATCGAGGAGCTCGAAGACGTGCAGAACGTGTATATGAACGGCGACATCGCCGACGAGGCGATCGAGGGCTGAACAAAGGGCCAACCCCGGGGAAAGCTCCAAAATCCGACGGGATTTTGGAGCTTTTTGCTGGGGGATTCGGATTGCGATTGCGAATGTAGAGAGGGGAAGATGAAGGTGCTGGGCATAGATGCGTCGCTGCGGGGCACGGGGCTGGCCGTGATCGAGCAGCAGGGCTCTCGCACGGCCTCGCGCCACTGGGAAGTGGTGAAAATCTCCGCGAAAGCGCCGCATTCGGAATGCCTGAAGACCATCCGCGCGCGCTTGGATGCGGTCCTCGCGGCGCACCGCCCCGATGCCGCGGCGATGGAAGGCGGTTTTTTCTGCAAGAACGCGAAGGTGGCCATAGTGCTGGGGGAGGTGCGCGGCGTGGCGATCTCGTGCTGCGCGGCGGCGGGCGTGCCGGTCTTCGAGTATTCCCCGCGCAGCGCCAAGCAGAACATCACGGGCTGGGGCGCGGCGCCGAAGGAGCAGGTGGCCAAGATGGTGAAGGCCGTGCTGGGGCTGGAGGAGATGCCGCCGCCGGATGCGACGGATGCCTTGGCGCTGGCCCTGTGCCATGCACAGACCTGCCGGGGAATCTTCAAGAGCGAGCCGATCTGATGGCCGAGGCCCGCCAAGAGCGGCTGCGGCTGGAGGGGGTGCGCAAGGCGTTCCGCGGCGCGGCGGGCGAGGTCGAGGTGCTGCGCGGCGTGTCGCTCGCGCTCGGCGCGGGGGAATTCGGGGTGATCACGGGGCCGTCGGGCTCGGGCAAGACGACGCTCCTGATGGTGGCCGGTCTCCTGCAGGCCGCGGATGGCGGGACCGTGTGGTTCGACGGGCGGGAAGTGTCGGGCCTCGGCGAAGACGAGCGGACGGAAATCCGAAAGCATGGCGTAGGGATGGTGTTCCAGAAGTTTTGCCTGCTGCCGCACCGGAGCGCGCTGGACAACGTGATGTTCCGCTTTCGCTATCTGGATCACCCTGTGCGCGAGGCCCTCCGGCTGTCCGAAGCCGCGCTGGAACGGGTGGGGTTGGCGACCAAGGCGAAGCAGGCCGCGCGGCTGCTGTCGGCCGGGGAGATGCAGCGCGTGGCCATCGCGCGCGCACTGGCGCTCCCGCCGAAGCTGCTGCTGGCCGACGAGCCGACGGGCAACCTGGATCCGGATTCCGCCGCACGGGTGATGGAGCTGTTCCACGAACTCAACCGTGAAGGCATGTCGATGGTGCTGGTGACGCACAACCCGGAATGGGTAGCGTCCGGGACAACCCATTGGACGATGCGCGACGGACATCTCGCCCGCGGTTGAATCAAGGCAGGCGGGGGGCGATGCGGTAGTAGCGGCTGGTGGCGGGCGGCGGATTGGTGTCGGTCCATTCGCCGGTGCCGAGGGAGAGCTGCTGGGTGATCCAGGAATCGGCTATCAGATCCTCGAGATGGTGGATCTGGTAGACGCGGTTGGAGGAGGCGGGCCAAGCGACAACGGGGTTGGTGCCATCGGTGGCTATGGAGGCGACGCGGGGATAGGAGGCGGCATTGGTTGGATCGGTGTCGGCGATGTATTCCTGCCAGGCGGGGAATCCGTCGGGCTCGTCGTTGGTTTCAGCCGCGTCGAAGTCGTTGGTCCAACCGAACTGCGCAAGCCACCACTCGGGGGTGCCGTAGGGAGCATAGTTGGTGTCGAAGTTGGCTTGCACGGCCTTGGGCGCGTCCATCAGGAGATCGAGGGGGTTGTCGGCGGAGGAAACGGAGCCGCTCCAGTGGGTGAAGTGGTAATAGGCATTGGCCACCGCGGTGATTTGGGTGGTGCTGCCGGCCAATTGCCAGGAATCGGCAACGCTCACGGAGCCCTGTTCGGCGGCTTCGGTGTCCAGCCAGTAGTTGGTGGCCCAGAGCCAAGTCAGCGTGGCGTGGTTGGTCAAGGTCATGGTGAAGTTGGTGTCCGTGCCGGAGGCGGGCTCGTTTCCCGTCATGGCCCAGCCCGCGCAAACGAGTTGGGTGTCGTTGGCCGGGTCCGGGGCGGCGACGGAGTTGGTGAGGATGGTGCCAGGGGGGTGGAGGTAGATGCCGCCGGGAGGGGTGGCGGTGCCATGCGCAGAGGAAACGGTCAAGACACAGGAGGTGTTCGCGACGACAAGAGGCAGGGTGAAGCGCGACTGGGCGGCGACGGCCGAGCCGTCGCGGGCGATGAAGTCGAGGACGTGGATGCCATCGGAGAGGTTGGTGGTGGCGAGCGACGTGGTGGCGGCGAGAATGCCATTGGTGGGCCGGACATGGAACAAGATGGAGGCGCGGGCGCGGATGTCGTCGGGCCGGTCTTGCATGAAGGCGGAGAAATTGTAGTTGGTCTTGAGGCCGGTGGTGTTGCTGACGGCGGAGACGGAATAGTCGATTTGGATGCCGGCCCCATCGGGTCCGGGGGTGCGGGCGAAGAAAGCACCGAAATAGTTGGGGGAGTTGGCGAGGCGGTCGTAGCGGACTCCGTTGGTGGCCATCAGGATGTCGTTGGTATTGATGGCGGACCGGAGCCGCTCGAGGAGGTTGGTGGGCTTCTCGCCTTGGGTCGCGACAAGGATGTTGGTGACGGCGACGCCATTGGTCAGGGTGATGATGTGGGTGATGGTGTCGCCGGCATTGGCGCCGGCGGAGGTCTGGGTGGCCAGATAAAGGTCCTTGCGGGCGGGATAGATGGAGGGGGCGAGGTTGGTGGCGGCGAGACCGACGCCGAGGGTGAGCGCGGCGGCCGTACCCTGCGATACGGAGGCGGACACCTGAACGTTGTCGCCGGCGTGGTCGAATTGTTTGTAGATGAGTTCAAGCCGGTCGCCATGGGCGGTGGCGGAAACGATTTGGGCCGGGTCGGAATTGATATCGTCGGCGAGGGCGCCGACGGCATCGAACAAAGTGTCGTTGACCGGGGTGATGGTGGAGGTGTTGGTCCGGTTGCCTACGGCGACGGACAACTGGTTGTTTCGAGTGGGGCTGACCGTGACGAGGTTGGTTTGGAACCGGCCATCGAGATGGAGGTCGAGGCCGGCGGCAGGCGCGCCATTGGAACGGGCGGCGGCGGAGACCTGCACGGGAATCGTACCGATGACGATTTGATAGGGTGTGTGCGAGGTGACGGTCATCATGGGGGACGCGGCAAAGGGGGCGGCGAGGGGGTCGCCGGCGAAGAGGCCTTGGTAGGGCGCTTCAACGGACATGGCGTAGGATTCGCCAATGGTGAAGCCGCGGGCGTAGTAGAACCCCAGGAGGGGATCGGGGAATTTCGCGAGATAGTTGCAGGGCTCGGCGACGGTGCCATAGGAAGCCGTCGCGCCAATGGCCATCCAGTCGAGAATGGTGGATTGGCCGTAGCACGGATCGGGAATCATGCCGCCGCAGGAAGTCATGTGGTCCGCATAAGCGCCGGGCAGCCAGATGTTGCCGGTGCGGACACCCGAAGGGATGTTGCCATATCCATCGTGATAGCCCATGACATTGGTTTGGCCCGTCATGTTGGTGTAGGCGGGCGCAATCAGGCAGTCGAGAGGCAATCCCGGCAGGGACGTGCACGAGAACTGGGCGCGGGGGAAAAGCTTCTCGCGGACTCCGCGCGCGGCATCGCCAAGGAAAAAGAGCTGAACGGTTGAAGGGGGGAAAGACGATTGCGCGGCGGCACCGCGGTCGGCGACGAGTTTGGCGGTGGGCAGATTGGAGGCGATGAGGTGGAAGGCGATGAACCCGTTGGTCGCGTTCCAGCCGTCGGCGGAGCGGAAGGCGCGTTCGGCGCGGTAAAAGGCATTGGTGGTGTAGGTCGGAAGGGTGCAACCTCCCTCCCCGTAGCTGGGGGCGTTCTTGAAACCATAGAAGAGCGAGGCGCTGACGCCTTCCACATAGCGCACCCGGGTGGGAAAATCCCCGCACAGGACGACGTAATCGATTTGCCCGGCGAGTCCGTTGGTGGCGACGTGGTTGGTGATGGGCGCCAGTAAGAGGGAGCGAAACTCGTTGGAGGTGACGGAAACAGGATTGGTGATGCCGAGGCGGCAGATGTGATGGGCGGGGATGCCGTGGGCGGCGGCGTAGTAGTCGCCCAGCTCGACGGAATCGGCGGAGTTGGTGTTGACGACGACGAGGGTGTTGAACGGGCCGCCGCCGGCGAGGAGCGAGGTCGGCGCAAGCCAAAACAGGGCGAGGAGGATCAGGCTCGTCGTCCGGCAACTAAACTGGCGCAGGGGTGGCATGGGGCTTGAACAACTCAAGCATACCGCCGCAGGGGCGGGATTCAAGCCTCGGGCTTGGACGGATGGGGCGCGGCCTTTCGCTGGTTGAAACGGACGTAGTAGAACAGGTTCTCGATCTCAAAGGCGATGTTGATGTTTTGCACGAAGAGGGACGTGCCGGCCTTGAGCTGGACGGGGGAGAAATTGAGGACGCCTTGCACCCCGGCGGCGGCGAGCTGGTCGAGGATGCCCGCCGCGGCGTTTTCGGGCACGGCGAGAACGGCAACCTGGATTTCCTGTTCCTTGACAAAGGCGGCCAACTGGCTGACCGGCAGGATGGGAACGGGGGCGGCAGCGGGGTTGATGCGGGAGGGATTGTTGTCGAAGCCCGCAACGATCTGGACGTTCTCGGAGGAAAAACCGGAATAATTCATCAGCGCGGTCCCGATTTTTCCGCAACCGACGATGATGATGCGCTGAAGGATGTGCGTGCCGAGGATGGCATCGAGACGTTGAAGGAGGACCTCGATGGGATAGCCGCCGCGCTTGTTGCCGACGGTGAGGTTGGCGAGGGAGAAATCCTTGCGGACCAGGGCCGAGGAAATGCCGGCCGCATCGCCGAGATTGTCGGAAAAGACACGGGAAAGACCCATGGACTTGAATTTTAAAAGAATGTTTTTGTATCGGACCAGACGCTGAATCAATTCTTTTTGAACAATGAAATTTTGTTTCTTCACATCAAATCTCCATAATGAATTATTATTGTGATACTATATAAAATATATATGACAATTGGCGCAAGTCAAGAAGGCTGCATATCAGAATTTCCTTGTTTTTGAAAAAGCGTTTCTCTAGCATATCGCGGATTTTTGGGAGGAATTGGCCGTGAGCACAGAAAAGAGCGGAGAAGTCCAGGAACGGTTGACGCCGGAGCTGGAGAAATTCATCCAGCATTGGAAAAAGCAGCCGGGCAACCTGATCATGGTGCTGCATCGGGTGCAGGAGCACTTTGGCTATGTGCCGCGTTCGGTGGCGTTCCAAGTGGCGGATTTGCTGAAGATCCCCCTCGCCCAAGTGTATGGCGTGCTGACGTTCTATCATTTCTTCAAGCTGAAGAAGCCGGGCCGGTTCCAGATTGCGGTGTGCCTGGGTACGGCGTGCTACCTGAAGGGCGGCCCCGATTTGATCCAAGAGCTGGAGGGCATCCTGGGCGTGGGGCTCAATGCGGTGACGCCGGACGGGATGTTCTCGATGGAAGCGGTTCGGTGCCTGGGTTGTTGCGGTCTGGCCCCGGTGCTCTCGGTGAACGGCACGATGCACGGCAACCTGAAAAAGGAAGACGTGGCGGAGATCGTCGCGAAGTATAAGGCGCAGGCGTAGGGATTTTTGGAAACGAGGTGCGAGATGGCAAAGCTGACATTGGGCGACCTGAAGAAGCGGCGCGAAGCGCCGGCCACGGCGAACCCCGAGGTGCAGATCCTCGTGGGGCTGGGCACGTGCGGCATCGCGGCCGGCGCGCAAACGGCATACAACGTGTTCGCGGAGGAGCTGGCCAAGGCCGGCCTGCCGGGCGGCGCGCTCCGCCGGACGGGCTGCATGGGCCTGTGCCACAGCGAGCCCACGGCGGAAGTGGTGGTGCCCGGCCTGTCCCCGGTGGTCTATGGCAACGTGGACGCCGACACCGCGCGCAAGATCGTCGCCCAGCATGTGTTGGGCAAGCAGCCGGTGAAGGGCCGCATCTTTGAGAAGCCGGCGGCCGACATCCTCCGGCCCGAAGACGGTGCGTCTTCCCAGAAGCAATTCCGCATCGTCCTGCGAAACTGCGGCGTGATCGATCCGGAGAAGATCGAAGACTATCTCGCCCGCGACGGCTATGCGGCGCTGGCGAAGGTGTTGGCGGAAATGACGCCGGACCAGGTCGTCGATGAATTGCGCAAGTCGGGACTGCGCGGCCGCGGCGGCGCAGGGTTCCCGACGTGGATGAAGTGGAAATTCTCGAAAGACGCGGCCAGCGACCGGAAATATGTCGTGTGCAACGCGGACGAGGGCGATCCGGGCGCCTATATGGACCGGTCCACGATCGAGGGCGACCCGCATTCGATCCTGGAGGCGATGGCCATCGCCGGGCGCACGATCGGGGCGGGCAAGGGCGTGATCTATATCCGCGCGGAATATCCGCTGGCGATCGAGCACCTGGAGACGGCGATCCGGCAGGCGCGCGAATGCGGACTGCTGGGCAAGGACATCCTGGGCACGGGGTTCGACTTCGACATCGAACTGCGGCTCGGCGCCGGCGCGTTCGTGTGCGGCGAGGAAACCGCCTTGCTGGCCTCGGCGATGGGCAAGCGCGGCATGCCGATCCCCCGCCCGCCGTTCCCTGCGGTGTCGGGCCTCTGGCAGAAGCCGACGGTCATCAACAATGTG
>DMJA01000279.1 GCA_003451935.1 Verrucomicrobiota bacterium
CAGCACATCGGCGCCTACCAGGTCGAGCACCAGGGCCGCCTGATCACCTTTTTGGACACCCCCGGCCACGAGGCCTTCACCGCCATGCGGGCGCGCGGCGCCAACCTGACGGATATCGCCGTCATCGTCATCGCCGCCGACGACGGCATCATGCCGCAGACCAAGGAGGCCATCCAGCACGCCCAGGCCGCCAAGGTCGCCATGATCATCGCCATCAACAAGTGCGATTTGCGATCGGCCAACCCCGACCGCGTCAAGCGCCAGCTCCAGCAGATGGGCCTCGCGCCCGAAGATTGGGGCGGCGACCTGATCTGCTGCTCCGTCAGCGCCACCAAGGGCGAGGGCATGGACCACCTGCTCGAGATGATCCTGCTGCAGGCGGACGTCCTCGAACTGCGCGCCAACCCCCGCCGCAAGGCGCAGGGCTATGTCATCGAATCGCGCCTCGAAGCCGGCATGGGCCCCACCGCCAACGTGCTGGTCACCAACGGCACCCTCCAGCTCAACGACGCCATCGTCTCGGGCTCCACCTGGGGCCGCGTCAAGGCCATGATCAACGACCAGGGCCACAAGGTCCGCACGGCGGGCCCCTCCGCCGCCGTCAAGATCCTCGGCCTGACCAGCGTGCCGGCGCCCGGCAGCGAATTCCACATCTACAAGAACGACCGCGAAGCACGCCAAATCGCCGAAGAGCGCGCCGCCGCCGAACGCCTCAAGGATCTCGGCAGCAGCGCGGAGCCCCGCGCGCCGATGACCCTCGACGAACTCCTGCAGGAGAAGTCCGGCAGCGAAAAGCGCACGCTCAACGTCATCCTCAAGACCGACGTGCTCGGCTCGCTCGAGGCCATCCGCGGCTCGCTCGAAGGCATCCAGAGCGACAAGGTGGACCTGGCCATCATCGGCACCGGCGCGGGCAACATCACCGTCAACGACGTGCTGCTGGCCTCCGCCTCCAAGGCCGTCATCCTCGGCTTCCACGTCGGCAAGGACGCGGGCGCGGGCGCCGAAGCCAAGCGCAAGGGCGTCGAAATCCGCCTGTATTCCATCATCTACGAGATGCTCGACGACGTGAAGAACCTGCTGACCGGCCTGTTGGAGCCCATCATCAAGGAGCATGTCAACGGCCAGGCCGCCATCCGCCAGATCTTCGACATGGGCAAGCGCGGCAAGGTCGCCGGCTGCATGTGCGTGAAGGGCAAGGTCACCCTCAAGGGCCGCGCCCGCGTCAAGCGCAAGGACGAAGTCCTCTACGAAGGCAAGATCCAGACCCTCCGCCGCTTCCAGAACGAGGCGAACGAGGTCCGCGAAGGCCAGGAGTGCGGCATCGTCCTCGACCATTTCGCGAACTTCGCCGAGGGCGACATCATCGAATCCTACGAAATCGAAAAGGTCGCCCAGGAGCTTTGATCCGCTCCCGGACGGCCGACGGGCCCGCCATGAAAGCCGACCGAATCACGCGCGTCAACGAACTCATCCGCCGCGAGCTGGGCCTCCAGCTCTACCGCGTCGTGAACCGGCCCGATTTCGATTCCGCCGCCGTCACCTTCACGCACGCGCTCACCACGGTGGATCTGCGCGGCTGCCGCGTCCTCGTCTCCATCCGCGGCGAGCCCGCCGAGCAGGAGCGCATGCTCGCCATCCTCAAGCGGTACCGCGTGGAATTCCAGGAAGCCATCGCCAAGAACGTCGTCCTGCGCTACACCCCGCAGATTCATTTCGTGCTCGACCATTCCGTCGAGCAGGGCGACCACATCCTCCAGATCCTCAACCAGATGGAGGCCTCCGGCGAACTCCCGCCGGATCCCGCGGAAGACGCCGACGGCACCGGCGCGCCCCCCGCCTAAAGGACCCATGGCCTCCTCCTCCCTTTCCTCCCTCGGCCCGCTCGACGGGCTGTTGCTCGTGGACAAGCCCTCCGGCCCCACCTCGCATGACATCGTCGCCCAGATCCGCCGCCGCTTCCGCATCCCCAAGGTCGGCCACGGCGGCACGCTCGACCCCATGGCCACCGGACTGCTCGTCATCCTGCTCGGCAAGGGCACCAAGATTTCCGACCGCGTCATGGGCCACGACAAGACCTACGAGGGCACCCTCCGCCTCGGCATCGAGACCGATTCCCAGGACGCCGACGGCCAAATCGTCGCCGAAAAGGACGCCGCCGCCATCACCGCCGAACAGGTCGCCGAACAAATGAACGCCCGCCTCGGCGACCAGATGCAGATGCCGCCCATGGTCTCCGCCATCAAGATCAAGGGCGTGCCGCTCTACAAGCTCGCGCGCAAAGGCGAAACCGTGGAGCGCCCCCCCAAGCTCATCCACATCTACCGGTTCGAACTCCTCGATTTCTCCCCGCCCGATGTCCGCTTCGTCGTCGAATGCACCAAGGGCACCTATGTCCGCACCCTCGCGCACGATATCGGCCAGTCCCTCGGCGCCGGCGCCCATCTCGTGCAGCTGCGCCGCACGAAGATCGGCCAGCTCGACGTCGCCCGCGCCTCGACCCTGGATGAACTGCTCGCCCGGCCTTCCCTCGACGACAAGGTCATCCCCCTCTCCGCCGCCCTGCCCCTCCTCTCCTGACTTGAACATTGGATATTGAATATTGGATATTGAGGTTTTCCTCTCTTTCCCATGTCCGCCAAACCTAACAACGCCGTTCCGCTCGTGCTGGCCATCGGCCAGTTCGACGGCGTGCATCGCGGACACCAGGCCGTGTTCCGCGCCGCGGTCGAATCGGCGAACCGCTGTCGCGGCATTCCCGCCTGTCTCACGTTTTCCCCCCACGTCGCGCAGCTCCTGAACCCCGCCCATGCCCCCCTGCTGCTCGCCACGCCGGGACAAAACCAGGCCCTCATCTGCGCCTGCGGCATCCAGCAAATCCATGTCATCCCCTTCACCCATGAATTCGCCGCCATGGGCCCCGAGGATTTCCTGTCCCTGCTGAAAATGGAATTCCCGGCGCTTTCCGAAATCGTCGTCGGGCGGAATTTCACCTTCGGCAAGGACCGCGCGGGCAACTCCGCCACGCTGCCGGGCATCGCCCAGGCGCTGGGCCTCCGCGCGCAAATCGTCCCGCACATCGAACTGGACGGGGCCCCGATCTCCAGCACCCGCATCCGCGCCGCCGTGCAAGCGGGCGACATGCCCTTGGCCAAGGCCATGCTGGGCCGGGCCTTTTCGCTGGCCGGAACCGTCGTCCACGGCCGGGCGGTCGGCCGCACGCTCGGCTTTCCCACCGCCAATCTCCGGCCCGCGCTGCCCATCCGGCCCGCCCCGGGCATCTACGCCGCGCGGCTCCATCTGCCGGACGGCCCGCAGCCCGGCGCGGCCTTCGTGCCGGACCCTTCCGATCCCGCGCAAGCCCATTTCGGCCCGGTCGTCGAAATCCACGTGCCGGGCCTGGCCCGCAACCTCTACGACCAGGAAGTCGAGATTTCCTTCACCCGGCGATTGCGCGGCCACATGCCGTTCCCCGACGCGGCGAGCGCGGCGGCGCAGATCGCCCGCGATGCCGACGCGGCGCTGAAAGCGGACGCGCAGGAGAACCGGTGAGCAAACCTGCCCGCCAGACCGAACTGCTCGCGCCGGCGGGCGAGCGGGCGGCGGCCTACGCCGCATTCGCGTTCGGCGCCGACGCCGTCTATACCGGCCTGCCGCGCTTCTCCGCCCGCGCCGAGGCCGTCAATCTTTCGCCTCGCGAGCTCGAGGAAATCGCCGCCTACGCCCATTCGCTTCCGGAGCCCCGCCGCGTCTATGTCACGCTCAACACCCTCGTCCGCGAAGCCGAACTGCCCGACCTGGTCCGTTCCCTCGCCCTCTGCGAGGAATGCGGCGCCGACGCCGTCATCGTGCAGGATTTCGGCGTGGCCCGCCTCGCCCGGAAGCACTTTCCCTCGCTGCGCCTGCACGCCTCCACGCAGATGGCGATCCACAACCTCGAAGGCGTCCGCGCCGCCGCGCGCCTCGGCTTCCAGCGCGTCACCCTCGCCCGCGAGCTCACCCTCGACGAGATCCGCGCCATCGCGAAGCAGGCGCCCGCCGAACTCGAAACCTTCCTGCACGGCGCGCTGTGCTACTCCTACTCCGGCCTCTGCCTCTATTCCTCCCTTCTGCGCGACCGTTCCGGCAACCGCGGCGCCTGCGCCTATCCTTGCCGCGACGCCTTCCAACCTGCGACCACCGAAGACACCCATTATGGATTTTATAAAAAGCATAATGGCTCCGACACCCCCGGAGGCCTCGTCTTCTCCATGAAGGATCTCGCCGCCGGCGAGTCCATCCCGGATCTCGTCCAGGCCGGCGTGGCCTCGCTCAAGATCGAAGGCCGCAAAAAGTCGCCGCTCTACGTCGCCGCCGCCGTGAACTACCACCGCAAACTGCTCGACCGCACGTTCAAGCCCGGCGAGCAGGAGCAATGCGCCCACGACCTGCGCTCCATCTTCTCGCGCCCGTGGACCGGCCTCTATCTGAAATCCAAGGCCAACCGCGACGTCATCGATCCCGACGCCACCGGCCACCGCGGCACGCCCGTCGGCCGCGTCGAGAGCTCCGGACGCGGCTTCATCCAGTTCCGCAACGGCCTGCCCCTCGAAATCCACGACGGCCTCCAGATCGAGCTGCCCGGCGAAACGCGCCCCTTTGGCTTTGCCGTCGAGGAAATCACGCTCTCCAACGGACGGCGCGTCTTCGAAGCCCCCGCCAACACCTTGCTGCAGGTTCCGCTGCCGCCAGGGGCCCCGCGCATTCCCAACGGGACCGAGCTGTTCCTCGCCTCCTCGCAGGCCGTCAAGCGCCGGTACCGCTTCGACATCCCCAATCCGCGCGATCTGCACCGACGCTTCCCGATGGACATCCGCCTCTCGCTTTCCGAAACCCGCGCCGAGGCCTCTGCCACGGCCGAAGCCGATGGGCACGCCCTTTCCGCCACCGCCGTCCTTGCGGGGCCCTTTGCCGGCGCCAAGAATCCAGAAGCCATGCCCGCCGCGCTCCAGACCGCCTTCTCCAAGCTGGGCGACACCCCCTTCGAGCTGCGCAAGCTCTCCCACGAAGGCTCCGCCCTCTTCATCCCGGTTTCGCAGCTCAACGCCCTCCGCCGCGATTTGACCGCCGCCCTCGAACAGGCCCTCCGCGCGGCCCGCGAAAGGCATATCGAAAAGGCCATCGCATCCCTCTCCCTCCTTCAGCCTTCAACCTTCAGCCTTCAGCCTTCGGCCTTTTTATGCATGATTTCGAAGCTGCAGCTCCAGCGGATGCGGATTGAGATAAATCTGATCCCGGAGATAAGGCTGGTCGTATTTGCGGACATAGTGGCCGATCAGCGTCAGGGGAACAATCAGGGGAAGAAAACCCTTCGAATAATGATCGAGGATTTCCAGAAGCTCTTTCTTTTCATCGCCGGACAGTTGTTCCTTAAAATATCCCATCATGTGCTGCAATACATTCACGTTTCTTTTCGGCGTGGTTTTGAGTTTCAAGGCCTTCATGAGCAGCGTTTCGTACTGTGAAAAAAGGTCC
>DMJA01000043.1 GCA_003451935.1 Verrucomicrobiota bacterium
CAATGATTCCTGCGCTCATGGTTGTGTTCCTTTCGTTGGGGGTGTTTTTAAACAGGATGGTTGCGGCCACCAGGACAAGCGCCGCCGCGGGTATTTTCCATTTCATTTGATGCTGCAACTGGAGGGGCCGTCCTTGCAGCCGAGCTTGCGGAGGAGGATGGTGGGCGGGCAGAAGCCCGTGAAGGCCGACTGGATCAGGCTCAAGCCAATGAAGGCGGTGAAGATCCAGAACAGGGGATGGACGTAGAGGGTGAGGGCGACCGAGATGAGGATCATGGCGCCGGCGACGACGCGGACTCCGTTTTCGATGGTCATGGGATTTCCTTGGCGAAGGGTGAATGGGTGGGGCCTTCGGTGCCCGGCCGCCCAGCGACCTTGCGTCGCTGGAGGCAAACGTTGGCTCCCCCGCCGCGCAAGGCGGCGGGGCCCGCGAACCTAAAATCGAAAATATATTCCATGGTTTGGTCAATCCCCCCGCGGGCCGATCGGCCCGCGGGGAGCGGGTGAGGTCCTACTTCTTCTTGAGGACGGTGGAGAGGACTTTCTCCTTGTCCAGCTTGCGGGTGCAGAAGAACCAGTCCTGGCAGACCATGTCTTCCTTGCCTTCCATGCGGTTCTTGGCGGCGCCGCAGGAACCGGCCGCGCCGAGGATGACGTCGTCGCCGGGCCGCCAGTCGGCCGGGGTGGCGACGCCGAACGCATCGGCGGTCTGCAGGGCGATCAGCGCGCGGTAGATTTCGTCGAAATTGCGGCCGAGGCTGAGCGGGTAGTAGATCATGGCGCGGACGACGCCCTTCGGGTCGATGTAGAACACGGCGCGGACGGCCTTGGTGGAGGCTTCACCGGGCTGGATCATGCCGTAGGCCTTGGCGACGTTCATCGTGATGTCTTCGATCAACGGGAAGTTGACTTCCACGTCCTTATGGCCGCGGTAGCTGATCTTCTCCTTGATGGTGCGGAGCCAGGCAATGTGGCTGTAGAGGCCATCGACGGAGAGGCCGACGAGCTTGCAGTTGGCTTCGGCGAACTGCTTCTCCATCGAAGCGAAGCTGATGAACTCCGTGGTGCACACCGGCGTGAAGTCCGCCGGATGGCTGAAGAGAATGACCCAACTGCCTTCATACTGCTTGGGAAAATCGATGTCGCCTTGGGTGGTGACGGCCTTGAAGGCCGGGGCCTTGTCGCCGATGCGCGGCAGGGAGACGGGGGTGGGGTTTTGTTCCATTTGGTTGTCCTTTCGAGGTTGTTTTCTTATTGCCTAACGATTGACGAATATAACAAATTATTTGCCGGATGCAAACATAAAACCGACGAGTCCCCAAACAGCCATGGCAATCCATGGATTGGAGTTTAGGGGGCAGGTGCCGGTCTTGCAACCGACGAAGCGGTAGATGGCGAAGCCGATGGCGGCACCGACGATGGCGCCGATGGCGGATTTGAGGAGGGGGTTCATGGGGCCTCGGGGTTACAGGTTGAAGGTTAAAGGTGGCAGGTGGTGGGGAATCAATTTCCAATATCCAATGATCCATATCCAATGTTCAAGGGAAGGCGGTCATCCCGAGCTTGTCGGGGGATCTCGGCGCGGTGCCGGAGGCGGGCCGTTTCCGCGAAGCGGAGATGTTTCGACTGCGGCGCTGCGCGCCTTCGCTCAACATGACCGGCTCGGTTTGCTGTCATTCTGAATCCTGAATTCTGGATACTTTCCTAGAAGATCGCCTCGACGGGGAGGGCGAAGACGCGGAGGCCTTCGCCGGCCAGCAGGCTTTCGTTGTATTCCTTGAGGGCCTGGACGAGCTCGTCCTTCTTGGCGGAGGCGACGACGGTGAAGATCAGGACGGACTTGCCGGGCCACAAGTGGGTGCCCAGGTGCTTGCCGGTCGTGCCTTCGCCGAGGACGTTCTGGATTTCGCTGTAGCCGCGGACGTCGTGCTTGGCGATGATGGCGCGGACTTCCTGCTGGCGGGTTTCGGGGCAGATGATCATCAGCATTTTCATGTTCAACCCTCCTTGGGGGCTTGGTTCTTGTAGATGAGGCCGTAGGCGACGGGCACGACGACCAGCGTGAAGGCGGTGGAAATGAAGAGGCCGAAGATGATCGACCAGGCCAGCCCGCTGAAAATGGGGTCGAAGGTGATTGGCCACGCGCCGAGCAGGGTGGTGCCGGCGGTCAGGAAGATGGGGCGGAAGCGCACGGCGCCGGCCTCGATGATGGCGTCCCGGAGCGGCTTGCCGCGGGCGGATTCGCTGCGGATGAAGTCGATCAGAATGATGGCGTTGCGCTGGACGATGCCGCCGAGCGCAATCATGCCGATCATGGCGGTGGCGGTGAAGAACACCGGATCCGCATAGCCGCCGACGGTTTTGCCCATCAGCACGTTCAGCAGCCAGAAGCCGGGCATGATGCCGATCATCGTCAGCGGAATGGACAGCATGATGACGNNATAGATCGCCAGCAATGCGGCGGAGAACGCGATGCCGAGGTCGCGAAACACGTCCACGGTGATTTTCCATTCGCCTTCGCCGGTCCAGACGGCGCGGATGCCGGCAGGCAGCGGATCCTTCTGCAGGGCGGCCTGCTGGGCGAGCACGGCGTAGGCGGGGCCCCGGCCGGCCATTTCGGCGGTGACGAACACGACGCGTTCCATATTCTTGTGGATGATGGTGCGGTCGACGACGTCTTCCTCGAAGCGGCCGAGTTCGCCGAGCGGCACGCTGTGGCCCATGCGGCCCTTGACCATGAGGGTCTTCAGGCGCTCGGGATCAGAGCGCTTCTCGCGCGGCAGGCGCAGGACGATGGGCAGCTCGTTTTGTTCGCGCGGGGCGTGGACGACGCCGGCCGGCATGCCGGCGAGTGCGAGCCGCATCGTGCCGACAATATCTTCCGTCGCGATGCCGTTGAGGCCGGCCTTTTCGCGGTCCACGCGGAAGACGAGCTTCTGCTGGTTGGCTTCGGCGGTGGTGTCCGCCTCGACGACGCCTTCCTCGGTGGCGACACGGTCGCGGAGGATTTCCGCGGCGGCGATCAGCTCGGAATACGGCTGGTCGGGGCGGCCATAGACTTCGGCGACGACGGTGGCCATGACGGGCGGTCCGGGCGGGACTTCGACGATGCGCAGCAACGCGCCGGATCGGGCCCCGATGGCTTCGACGTCGTCGCGGATGCGCAGGGCGATGGCGTGGCTGCTCATCTCGCGCTTCTGGCGGGGCAGCAGGTTGACGCGGACGTCGGCCAGGTGCGGGGCCTGGCGCAGGTAGTATTTGCGCACGAGTCCGTTGAAGTCCATCGGCGAACCGTCGCCGACGGTCGAGACGTAGTTCACGACTTCGGGGACGGACTGGAGATAGTCCTCGATCTCGCGCACGACGGCGTCGGTGGCCTCGAGGGTGGCGCCTTCGGGCATGTCCACGACGATCTGCAGCTCGTTCTTGTTGTCGAACGGCAGCATCTTGNNTTTTTGTTGTCGAACGGCAGCATCTTGAGCGGTACGCGGCCGGAGGCGGCGAGGAAGACGGCGAAGCCGAACAGGCCGGCGACGACGAGCAGGAGGACGCCGCTGCGGCCGCGGGACGAGACGAACGGGTCCATCAGGCGGCGGTAGACGCGGTAGGTGCCGGTGGCGGCGACGTCGTAGGCGGCGGTTTCGGCGCCCTTTTCCTTGAGCAGCTTGCTGGACACCCACGGCGTGATGGCCAGGGCGACGAGCAGCGAGCTGAGCATGGTGAGCGGCACGTTGAGGGCCATGGGGGCCATGTAGGGGCCCATCATGCCGGTGATGAAGAACATCGGGATGAACGAGACGATGATGGACAGCGTCGCCAGCAGGATCGGCGGCATGACTTCTTCCATCGCCAGCCCCACGGCCTGCAGGCGCGGGTACTTCTTCATTGAGAGGAAGCGCGAGATGTTTTCCACGCCGACGATCGGGTTGTCCACCAGCAGCCCCAGCGCGAGGATGAGGGCGAACAGCGTCACGCGGTTGATCGTGTAGCCGAAGAGATAGTTGAACAGGAGCGTGATGGAATAGGTGATGGGGATGGCGAGGCCGACGATGAGGCCTTCGCGCCAGCCCATCGTCAGCGCGATGAGGCCGACGACGGTCAGCAGGCCCATCGCGAGGTTCAGCACGAGGTCGTTGACCTTTTCGTTGGCGGTGTGGCCGTAGTCGCGGGTGACGGTGGCTTCCACGCCTTCGGGAAGGACGGTGGCGCGCAGCTCGTCGAGCTGGGCGGCGACCTGTTGCGCGACCTTGACGGCGTTGCTGCCCTTTTTCTTGGCGACGGAGAGGGTGACGGCCGGCGCGGATGCGCCCGGCTCGAGGCCTCCGGCGTCCGCCGCGGCAACGGCGGCGGGGCCCGCGCCGAACCGGGTGTAGGTATTCAGTTCGTCGGCGCCGTCCACGACCTCGGCGACGTCGCACAGATAGACGGGGCGGCCTTGGTGCACGCCGACCATCAGGCGGCGGACTTCGTCGGCGTCCTGGAGGAAGGGGCCGGTCTCGACGGGGATTTCGCGGTCGGCCTGCGCGAACGAGCCGCTGGCGGCCTGCGCGTTGGACATCTTCAGCGCGCCGGCGACTTCCATGGGCGAGAGCCCGTAGGCCGCAAGCCGCTCGATGTCGAGCTGGACGTGGACGACGCGCTTCTGGCCGCCGTGGATGCCGATCTTCGCGCTGTCGGGGATGCGCTGCAGCTTGTTGGCGACGACTTCGGCGAGCCGATACAGTTCGTGCGTGTCGGTGTCGCGGCCGTGCAGGGTCACGTTCACGATGGGCACGTCGTCGATTTCGATCGGCTTGACGACCCAGCCGGCGATGCCGGGCGTGGCCTGGTCGACGTTCTGGAAGATCTTGTTGTAGATCTTGATGAGGCTGTCCTCGCGGTCCTGGCCGACATAGAAGCGGACGGTGACGACCGCCATTCCCGGGCGGGACATGGAGTACACGTATTCCACTCCGTCGATCTGGTAGAGCAGCTTTTCGAGGCGCGAGGACACGAGCTGCTCGACTTCCTCGGCGGAGCTGCCGGGCATCATGACCATGACGTCGGCCAGCGGCACGACGATCTGGGGATCTTCCTCGCGTGGCGTAATGAGCAAGGCGGCCGCGCCAACGGCGAGGCTGATGAGAATCAGCAGGATCGAGAGGTTCCCTTTCAGGAACGCCTGCAAAATCCCGGAGGTCAGGGAATGTTTGCGCTCTTCCATCGCCTAGCCCTCCTGGATCGGATTCGCGAGGACGACGTCGCCGGCGCGGAGGCCGGAAAGGATTTCGATGCGGTCGCCCGTGGCCGGGCCGGTCTTCACGAGGCGCCGGAGGGCGCGGCCGTCGCGGACGACTTGGACGAAGGCGAGCTGGCCAATCCGCGCAACGGCGGAGGCCGGGACGAAGACGGCTTCGCGGGATTCCGCCGCGACCCACAGGCGGCCGAACGTGCCGGGCAACACGTCGCCCTCGACACCCTCGAGGTGCACCTTGACGAGCTGGGTGCGGCTGGCGGCATCGACTTCGCTGACGATTTCGGCGAC
>DMJA01000089.1 GCA_003451935.1 Verrucomicrobiota bacterium
AGGAGGAGCAGGAGGCCGATGCCATGACCCTTGACGACTATCTCGTCAAGAACCCCGACCACACCTACATGCTCACCGTCCGCGGCGACTCCATGATCGATGCCGGCATCCTGCCCGGCGACATCGTCCTCGTGGAGAAGGGGCCCCGGCCCGGCCAGAACGACATTGTCGTCGCCCGCGTGGACGACGAATGGACGCTGAAATACTACGTCCGCGACGCCGCCGGCGTGCGTCTTGAACCGGCCAACCGCAAGTACAAGTTCATCCGGCCGAAACGATCCCTCGAAATCGGCGGCATCGTCCGCGCCGTCATCCGCAAATATTGATCCGCTGGCGCGGCAAGCCGCCCTCCATTCCGTCCGCACCGGGAACGATTTTTCAGGCGGGCGCGGGTGAAGTCCGCTGCCGCCTGGCCCGTTTCGATGGCGCGTTTCGGTGCGAAATGGGGTGGAAAACACCGCCCCGACCGCCGGAAAGCCGGGGCCCCGGAATGAACGCGCGGGAACGATGCCGCCGAAAATCGCCTCTGCCGCGCAAATTTCCATCGCATTTCTTGCCGCGCCGGTCTAATATCCCCTTCATGAAACCACCGCCCAAGCCGCCCGTCCGCCGCGATGTGAAAATCGCCATCGATCGAAACGACCCCCGCACCGCCACGGTGAAATGCGACGGCAAGGTGATTTTCACGTTGAAGACCGACGCGTCGGGGATGCATCCGTCCCTGATTGTCGCGGCAACGGAAACCTACCTCAAATACATGCCCAAGGGGAAGATGGGGATCGCCCTCTGGAACGGCACCGCGGGCCTCGTGGCGCACAATCCAAAACCGTCCTGACGGCGCGCAGCGCCGGCGCGGGGATCGGCTTCCCGTTCAGGCGGACTCGCCCTAGAACAAGTCGGCGCAAGCCATGGCGATGATCTGCGTCCCCAGGTCGTTGGGGTGGAGTCCATCCGGCTCATAGAGCGCATAATCGGGCAGGGGCCAGCCGGGGAACGCCGGATCGTCTCCGGCCGAGAATTCCTTTTCCAGATCCACGCACCGGATTCCTTCCGCCTTGGCGATCGCCCGGATGCCGGCGTTGAGCGCCAGCGCGCCGCCGGCGAAAAATTCGTGATCGTAGGTCAGCACCGGATAGGTCATCAACACCGGCACCACGCTGTTCCGCTTGCAGATGGACACCATTTCGTTGAGCGCGGGCAGGATGCTGTCCACGCCGTTGCCGCGGATGATGTCGTTGACGCCGTAGAGGATGATCATATAGGCGGGGTGGTGAGCGTTGATGGCGTCCTGGGTCCGGCCGACGTTGTCCTCGGCCTTGCTGCCTTCCTCTCCTTCGTTGTGGACGGTCTTGCCGATCAGACTGGCCAGGCGCGGGGGATAGGGGACGCAATCGCAATCGCTGCCTTCCGTGAGGCTGTCGCCAAAGGCCACGACGACATTCAGGTCGTTGTCGCCGGGATTCTTGTTTTCCAACGGGCCATCGCCATCGCTGCCGCAAGCCCCGAAAAGCCCCGCGACCGCCATCGCCAGCCCTGCAGAAAGCACCCAGCGCGCAACATCCTTCATGGCCAATCTCCTGTAGGCATCCATTTCCCTGTTAATCATATGGAACAGCTTGGGGATGTCGAGGCGGAAATACCGGCCCGGAATGGATGAAAAAATGTGGCGCGAGGGGGGGGCGGAAGTGTTTAATGGCGCGCATCATGAATTGCGATGGATCATGGGTGGAAGTGGATCTGGGCCGGTTGCGCGGCAACGTGGAGGCCATCCGTTCTTCGCTGGGGGGGGCGGAACTGATTACGGTCATCAAGTCCGACGCCTACGGGCACGGGCTGGAGTCCGTGGCGGCGGCGCTGGGGCGGTTCGGCGTGGCGCGGTTCGCGGTGGCCTATGTGGCGGAGGCATCGGCGGTGCGCGCGGCGGCGCCGCAGGCGGCGCTGATCCTGGTGCTGGGCGCGGCCTGCCCAAGGGAAGTGCCGCGGATGTTGCGCGACCGCATCACGCCCGTGGTGGTGTCGGCGGAGCACGGGCGTGCGCTGTCCGATGCGGCGGTGGCCGCTGGCGGACGCCTGGGCGTGCACGTGAAGCTGGATACCGGCATGGGACGGCTGGGCTTTGTTTGCCCCGTCGAGACGGAGCAGGCGGCGGGCATCGCCCGCCTGCCGGGGCTGGAGGTGCAGGGCGTCTGCACGCACTTCGCCATGGTCGAGCCGGAGAAGAAGCCCACGGCTGCGCGGGGGCAGGCCGAAAAATTCCGCCAGGCGCTGCCCGCGCTCGAGGCGGCGGCGGGGAAGCGTCTTTTCCGGCACATGTCCAGCAGTCGCGCGGCGCTGCTCCTGCCGGAGTGCGACCAGGACGCCGTGCGCATCGGCATTTCCCTCTATGGCTACGGCGCGGCGGAGAAGGACAAGCGCTTTGCCACCGTTCCCGTGCTGCAGTGGAAGTCGCGCGTGATCCAGGTCAAGAAGGTGCCGGCGGGTTTCGCCGTGGGCTATTACAGCAGCTACAAAACGGCGGCGCCGACCGATCTGGCGACCATCAGTTGCGGCTATACCGACGGCTACCAGCGCCATCTCGGCAACAAAGGCCAGGTGCTGGTCGGCGGAAAGCGACGTCCCGTCGTCCGCCGCGTCAGCATGAA
>DMJA01000135.1 GCA_003451935.1 Verrucomicrobiota bacterium
CCCACGCTCAAGACCCACACCATCCGCCTTGCCGTCGCCACGGCCATCGGCATCGTCCTGATGTTTTCGTTGCTGATGCTGGCCGTCAAATACCTCCAGCGCGACTGGAACCAGAAACAACAGCGGGCACGCGCCTCCGAGGTGAAACCGGCTTCCGAGAAAACCGCGCCGCCGGATTCCATTCCGGCCGGCTGGACGTACGAGCTGCGCCCCTCCGCCACGCAACGGCAGATGGATCGGCTGACCTCCGATCCGCTCATCGCCAATCCGTGGCTCGTTTTCGCCCGCGGGCTGTCCGACAAGGCCGATCCCCAAGCCGTGCTGGCCGGCTTGCGCATGGCCATGGCCATCGGTGGCGAAAACGCCGAAATCAAGAATGACCTGGGTGCGGCCTATCTCCGCCAGAAACGCACCCGGGATGCCGCCGCGCAGTTCTGCGCCGCCCGGCAGATCGCCCCCGGCTTCACCCCCGCCCTCTTCAATCTCGCCCTGTGCTCCATCGCCGACCGCAACCCGAGCCAAGCCGTGCGGAGGCTGGGAAAATATCTCGGCCATCGCCCCGATGATGTGGCGGCCCTGCGCCTGCAATCCACGTTGCTCACCCAACTCGGCCAGCCGCGCGACGCCTTGGACATGCTGGAAAAATTCCTGAAGGACCAGCCGCCCGAACAACCGCTCTTCCTCGAAGCCGCCATCCTGGCCGCGCGCCTCGGCCAAAGCCGCAGCGCCCTCCGCTACATGGAAATCGCCTTGAATGGCAATCCCATCCAATCCGTCGTCCGCACCTATCAGTCCCCCGTGTTCCGCGACATCCGCCTCTCCGGCGAAGGCGATGCCCTCGCCGCCCGCATGGCGGCCAAGGCGCGCACCGCCTTTGGCGCACCGCTTCCCGTGCAGGAAATCGAGCCCCTGCTCGCCCCCGCCCCGGATGCCAAAATCCGCTGATTACGGCTTCGCCGTAATCCGATATCCCAAGGCCGGCCAGCGCGCCGGAGCTCCGTCCAGATCCACGTGGACCGCCCCCTGCCGGTCGGTCCGCCAAATGCGGACATTTCGTGCGGCGAGACGCGCGAGCGTGGCCTCGGAGGGATGCCGTCCATCCGAATGCGGACCGGCACTGATGATCGCATCCTTGGGCCGCACCGCTTCCAGCCAGTCCGCGGAAGTGGCGCCCGCATCTCCGTGCCGGCCCACGACCAGGACCGACGCCGCAAGGGAGCGACCCTGCGCCACCATGGCTTTTTCCTGTTCCCCGCCGACATCGCCCGCCAGCAGAATGGAAACCCCGTAACGCGCCACCCGCATCGCCAGCGAAGCATCGTCCGCGCTCGCCATCTTCATTCGATCCTTCGGCGGCCACAGCATAGCCCACGCCATGTCGCCAGGCCAATCCCCCGCATCGCCCGCGCCTAGGCGGCGGATGGGCACCCCGGAGGCCGCCGCTTGATCCAAGGTCTCCCGCATCAAGGGGGATGTCCACCAGTTTCCCGGAACCCAAAGTTCCCCGACCGGCACCTGGCCCATCAGCCACCGCGCCGCGCCGATGTGCCGCGCATCCGAATGGGACAACACCATCGCATCCAGACGATTCACGCCTTCGCGCCGCAACTGGCGCAAGACGTCCTCCGCTCGCAATTCCGGTCCCGTATCCACCAGGATCCGGTCCGTCCGCGCCTGGACCAGCGCGGCGCTGCCCTCGCCCACATCCAGCACGGACACCCGGCAGCGGCGCGCATCCCAGGCCCCCCACCCCAATGCCAAGGCCGCCAGCAGCACGAGCCCCGCCGCCAGGGCGCCGCGCACACGCCGCGCCATCACCGTGGCGGCCGCCAAGAGGACATACCAGGCCAGCACCCCCGCGGCCGGCGGCGTGCGGACGAACCAATGGCCGCCGGGCATCTCCGCCGCCCATTCGATGCAAAGCGTCAGGAAGGAGGCCACCGCCCAGGCGGCATGGTTGAACACCTCGGAAAAGAACCCTCCGAGCGGCGCGCACAGCAGGCTCATCACGCCGGCCAGCAGGATGAAGAAGGCGGAGGGGATCACCAAGAGGTTCATCCCCAGCGCCACCGGCGAAAACAGATTGAAGAAATAGGCCGTCAACGGCGCGGTCCCGATCCAGGCCGACACCGTCACCAAGGAGAACCGCGCGGCATGCAACCCGGTTTCGCGCACCCGCCGCCCCCGGGGCAGCTCCTCGCCGGGCAATTGCCAGTGGTCGCGGCGAAACACGCGAACAGCCCAGACATCCATCAGCGGCTGGATCGCCAGCAGGCCCGCCACGGCCGTGAAGGACAGCAGGAAGCCCAGATCGCCCAGTTGCGCGGGAGCCGCCACCAAAATCGCGATGGCTGCCACCGCCAAGCCCGAAATCGCATCCGGGCGACGGTTCAGGAAAGGCGCCAACAGCATCAGCGAAGCCATCACGCACGCGCGGATCGCACTGGTGGCTGCGCCGGTGGTGATCGTGTAGATGGCCAGCATCGGCGCCAGGAACAGGAACCAACGCGTCATCGGAATCCGCAGGGCGCGCAGCAACCCCGCGATCATCAGCGACACCATGCCCACATGCGCGCCCGAAATCGCGAAGATGTGCACAGTCCCCGTGGCCGCGAAATCCTGCCGAAGGGCGCGGGGCAGGTCTTCGCGATATCCCAGCAACAAGGCCTGCAGCAGGCCCCGCTCCTCGGGAAAATCCTCCAACCCGCGGGCCAGGATTGCGCGACAGACCCTGCGCCGTTCCATGCACCACGCCACAACCGGGTTGCCCCGGCCGGCGTCGAGAAAGGCCGCCCGGTCCGAATCCACCACCGCCTGGTTTTCCGGCAGAAGGAACAGCCCCGTCCGGCGCAGCACCGCCGGGCGCACGATGCCATGCAGACGCCACCGCTCGCCATAGCGCGGCAGGCGCCCGCCGGGCATTTCGCCGCGCAGCACGACGCGGATGCGGTCATCCACCCGTCGCCAGATGCCCTCCCGGTTCAATCCTTCGACGTGCGCGGCAAACACCGCATCGGATTCCCTCGGCGTCGCATCCTCCCGCGCCACCGCGACGAATTGCACGTATTCCATCGGACGGCCCATCATCGCCGGCAGCGAGGCCGCCGAATGGCCGCTGGTCGCTTGCCGGGCATGGGCCGCCATCAACAGGAAGGCCACCGCCATCAGCGGGAGAATGGACCCGCTGCGCCGAACCCACACAAACAGCGGCAGCAACAGGAGCGCCCCGGCCCCCCAGAACCACATTGGCGAGATCGGCGTGCAGATGCCGACGGCCGTCCCCGCGATGGCGGGAAACGCCAGCCCCACCATGGCCCGGCGCCGAGGCGGACGCACCCGGACATTCGTCCACCGCAATTCGTCTTCCATCCATTGTTCCACGGTTCAGCTTCGCACCTCCCGCCCCTTCTACTCCCTGCAAATCCCCGCGACAAGCCGCAAGCCCGCCACGAAAATTCCAGGAAAATTCCCCCTTTTCGGCGACCGGCGACCCATCCCCATCGGCGAAAGCCAAGCGGTATTCTGGCAAGACCGTCGCCAGATTCTTTTAAATTCCAGCTTTATCTATGCACAGTTTATTAACTATTCATAGATGCAATGATAGATCCCAATATTTGACATCAAGGAATTACACAGAATCTAACAGTGTAAACATAAATATTTATCTGCGGAGTGTTAATTAACTATGCGTCGATGTTTTTTGCGTTGTAAGCCATGGCGAGAGACCCGGCGTATAACAAAAAGGGAGCCCCGGGATGAGGCTCCCTTGCGCAGCGCAGGCCGCCGGCTTCAGATGGCCTTGAAGCAAAGAGTCGCGTTGTGGCCGCCAAAGCCGAGCGAGTTGTTCAGGCAGGCGCGGATCTTCGCTTTGCGAGCGACATTGGGCACATAGTCCAAATCGCAGGCGGGGTCGGGCGTGGTGTAATTGATCGTCGGTGGCAGGACGCTGTCGCGGATGGCGAGGGCGCAAACCACCGATTCGACGCCACCGGCGGCTCCCAGCAGGTGGCCCGTCATGCTCTTGGTCGAGCTGACGGCCACGCGGCGGGCCTCGGCCTCGCCCAGGGCGATCTTGATGGCCTTGGTTTCGCCGGCGTCGTTCAGTTCGGTGCTGGTGCCGTGGGCGTTGATATAATCGATGTCCGACGGCTTCAGTCCGGCATCCTGCATGGCCAGCATCATGCCGCGGGAGGGACCGCCAGCGCTCTCGTCGGGAGCGGTGATGTGATAGGCATCGCCCGTGCAGCCAAAGCCTGCCAGCTCGCAGTAGATCTTGGCACCGCGGGCCTTGGCATGACCGTATTCCTCGATGATCAGCATGCCGGCTCCTTCGCCCATGACGAAGCCATCACGATCCTTGTCAAACGGGCGGCTCGCGGTTTTGGGATCGTCGTTGCGAGTGCTGAGGGCGCGCATGGCGTTGAAGCCGCCGACGCCCAGTTCGCAGATGGCCCCTTCCGCCCCGCCGGCCAGCATCACATCGGCCGCTCCGGTGCGGATGAGGCCGAGCGCCGAGCCCAAGCAATGGGTGCCGGAGGCGCAAGCGGTTACGACGGCGAAATTGGGTCCCTTCATGCCATGGTTGATCGAAATCAGACCCGGCAGGATGTTGACAATCATCTGCGGAATGATGAACGGGGAGAAACGCCCCGGCCCCCGGGAGCGAAGCACATCCATTTGCGACTGCAGAATCTGCAATCCGCCCACGCCGGAGGCCGCCACGACGCCGACGCGGGTTGCGTCTTCCTTGGCCATGTCCAGCCCGGAATCAACCACCGCCATCTTGGCGGCGGCCACGCCGTAATGGCAGAAGGGATCCATCCGGCGCGCTTCCTTCTTCGGAACGAAGTCGTCGAGGTTGAAGCCCTTGACCTGGCCGGCGAATTTCGTGTCGAACGCCGTGGTATCAAAATAGGTGATGGGGCCAATGCCGGATTCGCCGGCTTGGATGGCCGCCCAGAAGGATTCCAGCGTGCTGCCCACGGGACTCACCACGCCCAACCCCGTCACGACTACGCGTCTATTTTCCGCCATGGCCTACCATCCAATCTTTATCTCAACCTAGAAAAACGGGCCGAGCCTCCGCCACAATGGCGAGCGGTCCCGGCCCCATGTGTCGATCACCCAAATGGGCGGGCCTACTTGTCGAAGCCCTTTTCCTTCAGGTAGTTGATCACCGCGCCGACGGTCGTCAGCTTCTCGGCATCTTCATCCGGAATCTCGGCTCCGAATTCCTCTTCGAAGGCCATGACCAGCTCGACGGTGTCCAGGGAATCGGCGCCCAGGTCCTCGATGAAGGAGGCTTCCGGAACGACCTGGTCCTTGTTCACGCCCAGCTGCTCGACGATGATGTCTTTGACTTTGTCTGCAAGTGCCATTGTGTTTCTCCGTTGTTGTTTTCTTTTTTTTAAATCACCACACCATGCCGCCGCAAACGGCAAGCGTCTGTCCATTCACATAGGCGGCATTGTCGCTGGCCAAAAAGGCAACCGCCTTGGCCACATCTTCGGGCTCGCCGGGACGCCCCAGCGGCACCAGCCGGAGCATGGCCTCCTTGGCCGGCTCGGACAGTTTTTCGGTCATCGCGGTGCGGATAAAGCCGGGGGCGACCGCATTCACGCGGACGTTCCGGCTGCCGAGCTCCTTGGCGGTGGTCTTGGTCAACGCGATCAGGCCGGCTTTGGAGGCGGTGTAGTTCGCCTGGCCCGCGTTGCCCATGATGCCCACCACGCTGGCGATGTTGACGATCGCGCCGGAGCGCTGCTTCATCATGTATTTCACCACGGCCTTCGTGACGAGGAACGCGCCCTTGAGGTTGATGTCCAGCACCGCGTCCCAATCCTCCTCCGTCATGCGGATGAGCAAGGTGTCGCGGGTGATGCCGGCGTTGT
>DMJA01000117.1 GCA_003451935.1 Verrucomicrobiota bacterium
ACCCAGGGGTCGCCGACGTAGTTCAGCTCGGTGATGAGGTAGTCCCGGTCGGTCACGTTGTGGCGGTCGTCCAGGTGGATCCAGTAGCGGTCGCTGTCGGCGATCTCCTCGCGCACCGCGCGCTGCTCCTCGTTGCGCCACGGCTCCTGGTCGTCCGCATAATAGAGCCGCAGCTGGCCGGCGTAGTTGCCGCCGGCGGGATCCTTCCACGACAGGTCCTCGCCCACGCCCAACCCGCGCTTTTCGCGCACGTCGAAATGCGTGTGGGTCGTGAAGACATCGCTGACCGGCTGGTTGTAGGTCGTCAGCAGGAAGAGCCCCATGGAGGAGCTGGCGCCCGGGGTGAACTCGAACTTGGCGAGCTCCTCGAGATTGGCCCGCATGTAGGGGAACCAGAAGAAGGGCACCGGGCCGAGCTGGAACCGGACGTTTTTCGCGCGGAGGATCTTGTTGTCTTCGAGGGTGGCGGAGCTGGCGCGGACGGAATACTCGGGGTTGTCGGGCTCGCAGGTCGTCAGCATCAGGCCCCGGAGCTCCATCCGGCGCGGCGAAAGGCGGTGCGAGTCGGTGGCGGTCAGGTGATAGGGCGGCGCGTAGGCCGAGAAGGAACCGAAGTCGCCCACGCCCGTCTTGAAGTTGTAGGTGGCCTCCTCCCCCTTCCAGGTGTTGCCCAGATACTGGATCAGGATGTTTCCGCGGGCGGAAATCTGCTCGGACGCGGTATCCACTTCGGCGTAGTCGGCGGAAACCGAATCGGTGCCGCGGGCCACCTTCACATGGCCCTTGGCGATCACCAGCCGCCGGGCCGCATCATAGGACAGGTCGTCGGCCTGGATGTCCAGGAGCCCGGCGAGGGGCGAAACCGATGTGAGTTGCGCGGCGGCCCGGGGGGGGACGACGGGCTGTTGGGCCCAGGACGTCGAGGCGGCCACCGCCAGGCACAGCGCCGCCCGGTGCCATCCGCGGATTCCCATGCCCATTCCCGGTTGAAAAACGTGATGCATGCGGGGGCAATCTAACAGCCGCCCGCCGCCCCCGCCAAGTGCAATCTGCGCTCGCCGCTCGCCGCTCAGCGGGAGGTCGCCGCCGTCGCCGGGGCGGAGGCGGTGCCCTCCAAGGCCTGGGCCTGGGCCACGCGGCGCGCAGGCGTCGGCATCTGGCGCAGCAGCGCCACTTGCCACCACGGGGCATCCGCGGCAAAGGGGGCGCGCTCGAATTCATGGCGGAGGCAGGCAAGCAGGACTTCCGATCCGCCCGCCTGGCGGAGGGCGAAGCGGTCGGCCCGCAGCTCCGCACGGCGGACTACGGCATGGGCGGCCACGCCCGCCAGCGCGGCCAGCGCGAAGAGCGAAACCACCCAGAAGGGAAACGCCTCGGGCGCCACCGCGCCCGGCAGGCCATGCGCGCGCGCCGCCCAGTCGGAGATCCGCGCGGCGCCAAAAAACACGCCCGCCGCCAGCGCCACATGCCACGCCTGCACGGTGGCCGCCATTCCGTTTTGAAGCCAGGCCATTTGCCGCGCCGCCAGGAAAACCTGTTCGCGGCGGCCGAGACCGCGCCAGGCCTGCGCCGAAAAGACCGCCCGGCGGCGGCGCCCCGTCCCCGTCAGGCGCACCGCCTCCAGCTTGTCCTGGTGTTCGAAATCCCACCACGCCGCGCCGGAAATCTCCAGCCCCGCGGCGCGCCCCACCCGGCGCAGATCCTCCTCGAGGGCGGCATCGTCGGCCGGCGGACGGACGCGCGGCAACAGCCACGACGCGCCCCATTCCCCGAGCCCCACCACCAGCAGCGCATAGGCGCCCGTGGCCGCCAGCCACCAGAAGGCCGGGAACAGGCGCATCAACACATACAGCCCCGTGAACGCCGCCGTCATGAGGCCGATCTCCAGCAGCAGGGTGGCCACGAACCCCCGCAACCACGCGCCAAATTCCGCATCGAGCCGCCCGTGGGCGCGTTCGAGCGAATAATCCGCCAGCACCGACAGGGGAAACAGGATGGCCTCGTAGCCAAAGACGGCCAGGGCCGTGAAGCTGGCGCACACCAGCGGCCAGGCGAACGGGAACGAAAGCCAGCCCTTCAGCCCCGCCGCCAGCGCCCGCGAGCCCCCCGACATCCAGAAGGCGGCGGCCAGCACGAACAGCAGCGCGAACCGCAGCAGGAACAGCAACGCCTGCGAACGGTCGTAGGCCCGGACCTGCGCCTCCCGCCGCTCGTCGTACCACGCCGCCATCGCCGCACGGCCCCCGTCAGGCCAGGTCGCCGAGGTTCAGCGTCTCCAGCAGGCGGGACAGGTCTTCGTTGTCGAAGAACTCAATCACGATGCGGCCCATCTCGCGCTTGCCATCGGCCAACGGGCGGGACGGAGTCAGCATCACCTTCGTGCCCAGCTCCTGTTGCATCCGGTCGGCCAGGAACTTCAGGTGCTTGGCGGTCTTTTCGTCGGCCGATCCGCCGCCTTTCCCGGTCTCGTCCTTCTTTTTTCCGGGCTTGGGCCTGCCCAGCCCCGCCACCAGTTTCTCCAAGGCGCGGACGGAAAGCCCCTGCGCCACGACGCGTGCCGCCAGCAGATCGCGCTCCTTGGGATCCACCCCCAGCAGCACCTTCGCGTGGCCGACCGACAGCACGCCTTCGGCCAGCGCGCGCTTGATGGCGCCGGAAAGCTCCAGCAGGCGCAGGGCGTTGGCCACGGTCGCGCGCGCCTTGCCCAGGCGCTGCGCGACCTCCTCCTGCGTCAGCGCGGCCAGCGCCATCAGGCCCCGATAGTTTTCGGCCTCTTCGACAGGGTTCAGATCTTCGCGCTGGAGGTTCTCGATCGTCGCCCGTTCGAGCGCCTGGATATCGGTCGCCTCCTGCAGCAGCGCGGGGATTTCCATCAAGCCCGCCATTTGCGCGGCGCGCCACCGGCGTTCCCCGGCGATCAGTTCGAACAGCTCCTCCCCCATCTGCCGTAGCAGCACCGGCTGGATGACGCCCTGCTCCCGGATGGAATCCGCCAGTTCGCGCAGCGCCTGCTCTTCGAAGGCCTGGCGCGGCTGGCGCGGGTTTTTCTGGATCTTGTGCACGGGCACCAGGCGATAGGGCCCCTTGGCCGCCGCCGCGGCCGGATGCGGCGCCGCCGCCGCGGGCTTGGCGGCCTCCTTCGCGGGATGCGTTCCCGGACGGGTCGCCCCTTCCTTGATCAGCGCATCCAGCCCCCGGCCCAAACCCCTGTGTTTCGATGGTGTTGACATGATTTTGCTTTTCTACCCCAAACGGTCCGAACAATCAATAATTCAGAATTGCCGATTCCGCCCGGCCCCCCTATGCTCCCCCGCCATGAAAACGTCCCATGCAATCTTGTTGTGGGTGGCCGTCGCGGTCACCGCCTCCTCCCTCCAGGCCAAGACCCCGGTCCGCGTCACGGCCGACCACGTCAATCTGCGCGCCAAGCCGCAATTGACCGCCGAAGTCGTCATGCAGGCGAACTACGACGATCGGCTCGTCGCCCGCAAGATCGGCGAGGAGTGGGTCGAGGTCGAAGCCCCCGCCTCGGCGGACCTGTGGGTCATGAAGTCCTTCGTCCAGATGCCGCAGAACACCATCGGCGCCAACCGCGTCAACCTGCGCGCCGGGCCCAGCATCAACTACAACATTGTCGCCACCCTGTCGCTCGGCGACACGGTCGAGCCCCGCGGCGAAGAGATTCAGGACTGGATCAAGGTCGCCCCCCCCCGCGCCGCCCGCCTCTGGATCAGCCGCGAATATGTCGAAGTCCTCCCGGACGCGGCCGAGGCGAAACCCGCCCCGAAAGAAAAAAAAGCCGGCGAGGTCGCCGCGAAAACGGAGGAAACCAAGTCCGAAGAGCCCAAGGACGGGCAGAAGCCCGACCGCAAACCGCGGAAGGCCAAGGACGAAAAGAAAACCGATCCCAAGATCCCCCCCTCCACGGCGAAGGAAGAGGCCAACCTGCCCACGCCCATTGTCGCTCCTTCCGTTCCCGTCAAGGATTCCTCCGCCTTGGGCAACATCCCCGTGCCGCCGCCCGCCGATCTCAAGCTCATTCCGCTCGAAGGCCAGGGCCGCCTGACGGAGGTCGAGGGCGAGCTGCGCGCCGCCCCGCTCATCAACGAGGCCCCCACCCGCTACCGCGTCGTCCGCTGGCAGAACAACCGCTGGCAAATCCTCTGCCATGTCTATGGCGAGGCCGCCAAGCTCCGCAGCCTGCAGGACAAGCGCGTGCTCGTGAAGGGCCGCGAATACTGGATCCAGGGCGCCGCCGCCCCCGTCCTCGTCCCCGACCAGGTGCAGGAAATCCCGGCGGCCCCCTGACCCCGCCGGGCGTCCAAGCCCGCCGGCCGCGGTTCCAACAAGGGATTGCCTTCCCCCCCTGTTTGCGGTAGAAGAAAAACCCATGAATCAGGAATTTGCAGGCTACTCCATCACCCGGTCGCTCACGGGCGGCGGCATGACCAAACTCTATGTGGCGATCGACGCCCAGCAGACGCGCTACGTCATCCGCGTCCTCGACGCCGTGATGGCCAAGGAACGCCGGAACCGCACCCGCTTCTTCCACGGCGGCGAGGTCATCGCCCGCCTGAACACGCCCAAGCCGCACCCCAACATCGTCTCGTTCATCAAGGCCGGCTACGAAAACAAGATGCCCTACATGGTTCTTGAATACGTCGAGTCGCGCACGCTGCGCGACCTGATCCTCTACCGCGAGCCGCTGCTGACGGAAAACGTCATGATCTTCATCCGCCAGTTGGCGAACGTGATCCAGTACATCCACTCCCGCGGCTTCCTGCACCTGGACATCAAGCCCGAGAACATCCTGATCCGCCCCGACGGGCGCCTCGTGCTGATCGACTTCGACCTCGCCCTGCCCCGCAAGCGCTTCTTCAAGAAGCTCGCGACCGTGTCGGGAACCACCGCCTACGTGCCGCCCGAAACGCTGGTCAACCGCATCGCGGACGACCGGGCCGACATCTACGCCTTCGGCATCTGCTGCTACGAGATGCTCTCGTTCCACAAGCCCTACGAAGGCGAAAAGATCGAACTGGTCCGCGCGGCCCAGATCGACCCCCGGACCCCCCCGACGCCCATCAAGCAGCACAACGCCGCCATCCCCGCCGCGCTGGCCAACCTCGTCATGAAGTGCATCGCCAAAAACCCCGCGGACCGCTATCCCGACATGTTCCTCGTCTTGCGCGACCTCAACAATCTGTCCTGACCCCCCCCACGCCCATGCAACCGAATTCCGCTCCCGACATCTATCTCATGAAGCGCGAAAAATCCCGCGCCGGCTGCATGACGGTCCTGATCGCCACCCTGGCGGTGGCCCTGCTGGCCGGGCTGTTCGCGCTCGTCCACTGGTACGGCGCCCGCGGCACGGAATCCGCCGAACCCGTCGAAATGCCCGATGCGCCCGTCGAGGCCGAGATTCCGCCCGTGCAGATTCCCGACATGCCGCTGCCCGTGCCGACCGCATCCACCCCGGCGCCGGCCCCCGTGCCGATCGCGCAGGCCCCCGCGCCCGCGCCGGTCCAGACCACCGTCCTCCCCGCGCCCGACTCCGCCCCGGCCCCGGCGGCGGCGCCCGCGCCCTCGGGCGGCGATGCCCAGGCGCTCTTCGCCCAGGCGCGCGAACGCCTCCAGGCCGGCGACCACCAGGCCGCGAGGCAGGCCGCGCTCGACGCCCTCGCCGCACGTCCCGGCGATGCCGAAATTGAAACGTTCCTGGGCGAACTGGCCATGCCCCTGCTGGCCTCGCAACGCCCCATGCCGGAAAAAGTCGAACACATCGTCCAGTCCGGCGACTATCTCGGCAAGCTCGCCGCCACCTACAACACCCCCGTCGCCCTCATCGCCAAGGCCAACAACATCCAGGGCGCCAATATCCGGGTCGGCGAAACCCTCCGCCTCATCGACGGCAACGCCCACGCCTTCGCGCTGGCCGTCAGCAAGTCCCGCAACGACCTCGTGGTCACCCTCGATGGCCAATTCTTCAAGCGCTACCGCGTCAGCACCGGCGAAAACGCCAAAACCCCCGTCGGCACCTTCAAGATCATCGACAAGATCGCCCAGCCCGCGTGGCACAAGCCCGGCAGCCGGGCCATCCCCTACGGCGATCCCGAAAACCTGCTGGGCACCCATTGGCTCGCGCTCGACCTGCCCGGCTACGGGCTCCACGGCACCTGGGAACCCGATTCCATCGGCAAGCAGACCAGCGCCGGCTGCGTCCGCCTGCTGAACAGCGATATCGAGGAGCTCTACACCATCCTGCCCAAGGGCACCCTCGTCACCATCACCGAATAAGGCAAACCCGTGGCCGCCTACACCCTCCCCTTCGAAAAGCCGCTCCTCGATCTCCAGAACAAGATCGAAGAACTCCGCAACTTTTCCAAGGGCCAGGGCATCGACGAGCCGCAAGATGTCGCCCGCCTCGAAGCCGAGCTGGCCGAGACGCGCCGCGATCTCTATGCCCGCCTCACGCCGTGGCAGAAAGTCATGGTCGCGCGCCATCCCCGGCGCCCCTACACCCGCGACTACATCGCGGCCTTCGTGAAGGATTTCTCCGAACTCCACGGCGACCGGCTCATTTCCGACGACCAGTCCATCGTCGGCGGCCTCGGCTGGATCGGCGACCATGCCGTCATGGTCATCGGCACGCAGAAGGGCCGCGACACCAAGAGCAACCTCGCCTGCAATTTCGGCTGCCCCTTCCCCGAAGGCTACCGCAAGGCCCTGCGCCTGATGCGCCTCGCCGCCAAGTTCAACGTCCCCATCGTCACCTTCATCGACACCCCCGGCGCCTTCCCCGGCCTCGTGAGCGAGGAACGGCACATCGCCGAAGCCATCGCCGTCAACCTGCGCGAAATGTTCCGCTTCCCCGTGCCCATCGTCGCCGTGGTCATCGGAGAGGGCGGCTCCGGC
>DMJA01000268.1 GCA_003451935.1 Verrucomicrobiota bacterium
CGTTGTAGGCCGGGGCGTTGACCCGGCGGCTGTTCGCCGGAGCGCGGGCATCCTGCCCGCCTAGCTCCCCTTGATGATTGAATATTGAATGTCGGTTATTGGATATTGAGATCCTTCAACTGCATCGAATAGTCGGGAAAGGGTTATCAGTCCTATAATTTGATGTTTTTGCTCTGATCGCCTGTAGCAACTTGAACTTCCTCTTCGCGTTCATCCCGCGCCCATCATCCCCCGCGCCCCTCCCCGCAACTCCATTTTCGATGCCTCAACCGCCCGGTCGTCTCGGCGGGACGCCCTACCTTTTCAATTCCCGTTGCCCAAAAGACACGATTGTCATTTTCCCCGCCGGCTCCCCTTTTGCGTCATTCGCAAATTTCATAGTGGCCCGCAAGGGGCCGACAGACTTCGCTGGACCCCGTCCTACTCTTGGACGATCGGGGCCTGCGGAATCATCTCGATGATCTTCCATTTTCCGCGTTTGAAGCGAAGCCAAAAGCCGGCGGACAGCAGGAAGACGAATACCGTCATCCACAGCCACGCCGCCATCAGGCCGGCCTCCAGCCACAGGATCAACACCAGTTCGCCGGGCATCCAAACCAGCCAGGTCGCCAGGGCGGAATAGATCAGGACAAACCGGGTGTCGCCCGCGCCCTTCAGCGCGCCGCCCACGACGAGGTTGATGGCGTCGAGCATGCCCCAGATGGCCATCATCGTCAGCAGCCAGCGGCCTTTGCCCAGCACGTCGCCCAGCGAAACCATGCCTTCGGCGTCGCCCGTGAAGAGCGAAAAGTAGGGCTGCGGGAACAGCAGGAACGACAGCGCCACCGCGCCCATGTAGATCCACGCCATCTTCAGCGCGGTGTAGCCGGCCCGTTCCGCCGTCGCGGGCTTGTGCGCGCCTTGGTATTGCCCCACCAGGATGGTCGCGGCCATTCCCATGCCCAGCAGCGGCATGAAGGCGACATTGTTGATGCTGAAGGCGATGTTGCTGGCGGCCATGTCCGCCGCCGGCAGCCGCCCCAGCAGAATCACGAAGAAGGTGAAGGCACCCACGTCCTGCAGGGAATTGATCGAGGCCGGCACGCCGTAGCGCAGGAGCGGCCCCATCAGCCGCCATTCCATGCGTTGGCCGGCCCAGGTGGCGTATTCCTCCCGGAATTCCTTCCGAAAATATTGCGAGAACAGGATCGCGAGCCCCAGCGCCGACGAAACCACCGTCGCGACCGCCGCCCCGGCGATGCCCCACGCGGGAAAACCCCAGTGGCCGAAGATCAGGGCATAGTCGAGCACGACATTGGACAGATTGGCCGCGAGGCTCGCCAGCATCGGCGTCCGCGTGTCCCCGCGGCCCGAGAAGAAACCCGACACCGCGTTCGTCATGGACCAGAATCCACAGCCGATCATCAGGATGCCGAAATAGGTCTTTTCCGGCACAAGCACGTCCGCCGGGTGTCCGGCGACGGTCAACAACCAGAATCCAAACGGCACGAGCGCAAGGACCAGCGGCCAGGTCAGCAGGCCCAGCCAAAGGCCCTGCGCCGTCGCGCGGCCACATTCCTGCTTGCGCCCCGCGCCATGGTATTGCGCCACAAAGGTCCCCGAATAGCCCGCCAGCGCCTGGAAGAACATGCCCAGCGTGAGCGCGAGGATCCCCGCCGGAAACGCGGCGCGCAGCGAGACCGCCCCGTGGTGCGCCAGGAAGATGCGGTCGCAGAACTGCATCAGCGTATACGAGGCCATCGTCACGATGATGGGCGCGGCCACGCGCCCCACCTCCCGGTATCCGCCCGGACTGGGCGGCGGCGGGCTCAGGATGGCGGCTCTTCTGGAAATGGCCACTCCCCCGTCAGCGGGCGGTTTCCGGCCCCTTGGCGCCATGGCTGGATCGGTAGCGCAAAACCAGCGGCACGCCGGCCAGATCGAACGCCTCGCGCAGGCGCGCCGTCAGGAAGGCCTGGTGCGACGGCGTGCTCAGCGTGGGGTTGTTCACGAAGAGCGTCACGCGCGGCGGGTTCTGGCCCGTCTGCGTGGCGTAGTAGAACTTGAGCTGCTTGCCGCGCGAAAACGGCGGCTGCGATTTCGCAAACGCGTCGCGGATCACGCGGTTCAGCACGCCGGTGGGCATTTTCGTCTCCAGGCGCGAGGCCACCGCATCGATCACCTCGAAGCTGCGCCGGATCTGGAATCCGCTCGCGGCCGACACGAACAGCACGGGGATGTCACCCAGGAAAAACAGCTCCTTCCGCATGCTTTCCTCGTAGTCCGCCGCCTTGACCTCCGTGCCCTTCGCCAGATCCCACTTGTTCACGAGCACGACGCACGCCTTGTGGTGCTCGCGGATCATCGCCGCGACCTTCTTCTCCTGCGTGCCCGGTCCGTCCTCCGCATCCATCACCAGCACGACGATGTCCGCCTCGGCGATGCACTGCTCGGCGCGGAACAGGCTGAACTTCTCCACCGATTCGTGTACGCGGCCCTGCTTGCGCATGCCGGCGGTGTCCACCAGCCAGTAGTGCCGCTCGCCGCCATCGGCCGCCTTCAGCGTGAACGGCACGTCGATCGTGTCGCGCGTCGTGCCCGGCACCGCGGAAACGATCACGCGGTTCTTGCCCGTCAGGCGGTTGATGTACGACGATTTGCCCACGTTGGGCCGCCCCACCACGGCCACCTTCAGGCGCACGAGCTCGGGATCGGCGGACGCCGGGGGCAGGTGCGGCAGCACCGCCTCCATCAGCTCTTCGATGCCGCGGCCATGGGCGGCCGACACCGCGAAAACCGGGAATCCCAGCGAAGCAAAATCTTCGGCCTTGTCATCCTGCCCCGGCAGGTCGGCTTTGTTGGCAGCCACCAGGACCGGACGGCCCGACGTGCGCAGCAGTCGCGCCACTTCCATGTCCAACGGTTGCAGGCCCACCGTGAGGTCCACCACCAAGATCACGGCCGCGGCATCTTCGATGGCCGCCTGCACCTGATCGGCCGTCGCCTGCAGGATCTCATCGCCGGACTTCGCCCGGTCCATCAGCGCAAGACCGCCCGTATCCACGATCTGGAACCGCTGGCCAAGCCATTCCGCGCGCGCCATCAGGCGGTCGCGCGTCACGCCTTCTTCCGAATGCACGATGGCCAGCCGGCGGCGCACGAGGCGGTTGAAGAGCGCGGACTTGCCCACGTTGGGCCGGCCCACGATCGCCACGATCCGTTCGGATGGAGGTGCATTGCTCATCGCCGGCCTTATGCTGGTAAGCGCAATATTCAATAATCAATATTCAATCTTCAATCTTCAAGCAGGAGCTCTCTTGGCTGTTCACTTGAACATTGAACATTGTTTATTGGATATTGAATATTGGTTCTTCCTAATACTGGAAGAAGCTCTTGCCGATGAATTCGCGGATCACGCTGGTCGGGGGCACGCGGTCCGTCGGAATCACCAGGAAGTTCGACAGGAACTGCTGGATGCGCACGGCCTCCGCATATTCCGGCATGGACGGCTTGATCTCCGCCAGCAGCGGTTCCGCATAGGGCCGCAGCACCGCCAGTTCGTAGTCCAGCGCCGAGTTGAAGGCCACATCGGCCTCCTTCTGGAACGGAAAGATCCAGGTCTTCTCGCCCCGGCGCACCTTCGGCCACATCTGCAGCGTCTTGAGCGCGCTGTGGCTGCGGAAGTTGTTGTCCCGCACCATGCGCCGGATCAGGCGGTTGTCCGTCGTCGAAATCCGGTTGTTGCTGTCGATGTTCAGCTGCGTCAGCGCGCTGATGTAGATCTTGAACTTGTGCTCGGCGGGCACGCTGGCCGTCAGGCGCGGATTCAGCCCGTGGATGCCTTCCAGCACGATCACGTCGTCGGGGCCGATATGCATGAACTCGCCGCGGAACTCCCGCTTGCCGGTGTGGAAGTTGTAGTACGGCAGCTCCACCTTCTTGCCCTCGTCCAGCGCCGTCAGCTGTTCGTCGATCAGCGCCAGGTTCAGGGCCTCCAGATGCTCATAGTCCACCTCGCCCTTTTCGTCCAGCGGGGTCAGGCCGCGCTCCACGAAGTAGTTGTCCAGCGAGATCGGCTTCGCGTTCATCCCGCTCGCCTTCAGCTGCAGCGAGAGGCGCTTGGAAAACGTGGTCTTGCCCGACGACGACGGCCCC
>DMJA01000238.1 GCA_003451935.1 Verrucomicrobiota bacterium
TGGGTGTACCTTTCGCGTGCGTTTTCATATTTCTATGGAGCAAAGGAAAAGCCATGGCTGAAGAACTGCAACATCTGATCGAACGTATCCGCAAGGAAGGGGTCGAGTCCGGGGAGAAGGCGGCGGATTCGCTGGTGGCGGAGGCGAAGCAGAAGGCGGCCAAAATCGTCGCCGACGCGCAGAAGCAGGCCAAGGACATGGTCGCCAAGGCGGAGACCGATTCGGCGGCGTTCGCGGAACGCGGCCAGGCGACCCTCCAGCAGGCGGCGCGCGATTTGCTGATCAGCATCGGCGGCTCCGTGGGCGACGTGGTGGGCGGCATCGTGGATGCGAAGGTCGGCGCGGCGCTGTCGCCGGACCTGGTGGCGCAGATGCTGCTGAAGCTGGCGGAGTCCTATGCCCAGAAGGGCGGCGAGGGCGGGATCGTCGCCATGCTGGGCGAAGCCGACGCGGCGGCCGTGAAGGCGTATTTTGCGAAGGAATACCAGAGCAAGCTGGCGGCGGGCATCCAGATCGAAAGCGACAAGGAGATTTTCAAGGGCTTCCGCGTGGGGACCAAGGGCGGGCAGGTGTTCCACGATTTCACCAAGGAAGCGATCGCGGAATCGCTCTCCAGCTTCCTGCGGCCGGAATTGGCGCAGATCGTCAAGAAGGCGGCGGAATAAAGGGCCGCGGATGGGCCTGTATCAATATTTGGTGTCGTCGCTGCCGGCGCTGTCGCTGGATGCGCCGCCGCCGTTCGCGCCGGAGGACTTTCGCTTCCATTGCCAGGGCGTCCTGAGCGACGCGGACCTGGCGGAGCTGGATCTGCTGCTGGCCGGCCGTTCGGCGGAAGGCCGTACGGCGTTTTCGAAGGCGTGGGCGGGGGGCGATGCCCAGATCCGCAACACGGCGGCGAAGGCGCGCGGGGCGAAGCTGGGCGTGGAGGCGAAGCCGTTCCTGAAGAGCCATCCGGGCTATGCGGTGTGGCTGGACAAGGAAGTGTCCGACGCGCTGGCCAAGGCGAGCCCGCTGGCGCGCGAAATGGGCCTGGACGGCGCGCGCTGGAAGTTCGTCGAGGATCTGGCGCGGCAGGATGCGGCCGGGCTGCCGGCGGTGCTGGCCTTTGCGGTCAAGCTGATGCTGGCGGCGCGCTGGGCGGCGATGAAGGAAGAGGCGGGCCGCGAACGGCTCGAGCAACTGGTTTCCCAGCTGGAAGAAAACGCGGCCCAGAGCGGCGCGGCGAGTTTCAAATAACGAAGGTGGTCGAAGATGAGCGAAAACATCGGAAAAATCGTGGGGATCAACGGCAACCTGATCACGGTGCATTTTGACAACCCGGTGACGCAGAGCGAAGTGGGCTATGCGCGCACGGGCAACATCGCGCTGAAGTCGGAAGTCATCCGCATCCGCGGCGACAACGCGGAGCTGCAGGTGTTCGAGGACACGTCGGGCCTGAAGGTGGGCGATCCGGTGGCGTTCAGCGGCAGCCTGCTGGCGGTGGAGCTCGGCCCCGGCCTGTTGGCGCAGGTGTACGACGGCTTGCAAAACCCGCTGCCGAAGCTGGCCGAGCAGTGCGGGTTCTTCCTGCAGCGCGGCACCTACCTCAAGGCGCTCGACCGCGAGAAGAAATGGGACTACACGCCCAAGGCGCGCAAGGGCGACGAGGTGACGGCCGGCGACACGCTCGGCACCGTCCCCGAAGGGATTTTCGAGCACCGCATCATGGCGCCGTTTCGCTTGCGCGGGAAGTACAAGGTCGAGGAAACGCTCGCGGCGGGTTCGTACAACGTGGACCAGGTGGTCGCCAAGCTCCGCGGCGAGCGCGGCGACGAAGTCGTCGTCACGATGGTGCAGGAATGGCCGGTGAAGGTGCCCATCAAGGCCTACGCCGAGCGCCTGCGCCCGACCGATCCGCTGGTGACGAAGGTGCGCATCATCGACACGTTCTTTCCGGTGGCGCGCGGCGGCGTGTATTGCATTCCCGGGCCGTTCGGCGCGGGCAAGACCGTGCTGCAGCAGATTACCAGCAAGCACGAGGACGTGGACATCGTGCTGGTGGCGGCGTGCGGCGAGCGCGCCGGCGAAGTGGTGGAAACCCTCCGCGAATTCCCCGAGCTGACGGACCCGCGCACCGGCAAGAGCCTGATGGAGCGCACGCTGATCATCTGCAACACGTCGTCCATGCCGGTGGCCGCGCGCGAGGCGTCGGTCTATACGGCGGTGACGATCTGCGAATACTACAGGCAGATGGGCCTGAACGTGATGCTGCTGGCGGACTCGACCAGCCGCTGGGCGCAGGCGCTGCGCGAAATGAGCGGCCGCCTCGAGGAAATTCCCGGCGAAGAAGCCTTCCCGGCCTATCTCGAATC
The DNA here is from genome assembly GCA_003451935.1 of Verrucomicrobiota bacterium. Taxonomy (GTDB): domain Bacteria; phylum Verrucomicrobiota; class Kiritimatiellia; order CAIQIC01; family Lenti-01; genus Lenti-01. The sequence goes on from DMJA01000238.1 coordinate 2,352, forward strand.
CGTGATCGCGGCGTTCTACGAGCGCGGCGGCGTGGTGCGGCTGAAGGACGGCACGACGGGCTCCGTGACGATCGGCGGGACGGTGTCGCCCGCGGGCGGCAACTTCGACGAGCCGGTGACGCAGGCGACCCTGAAGGTGGTCGGCGCCTTCCACGGCCTGAACCGCGAACGGTCGGACGCGCGGCGCTATCCCGCGATCCATCCGCTGGACAGCTGGAGCAAGTATCCGGGCGTGGTGGATGCCAAGCAGGTCGCGCAGGCGCGCAAGACGCTGCGGCAGGGCAACGAAGTCAGCCAGATGATGAAGGTGGTCGGCGAGGAAGGCACGAGCATCGACGATTTCGTGGTCTATCTGAAGAGCGAGTTCCTCGACGCGACCTATCTGCAGCAGAACAGCTTCCACGACGTGGATGCCGCGACCGGCGCGGACCGCCAGAAGTACGTCTTCGCCAAGATCCACGGGATCTTGACCGCGAAGGTGTTCTTCCCGGACAAGGACGCGGCGCGCAAGTGGTTCCTGCAGCTCACCTCGGTGACGAAGGACTGGAACCTGGTCCTGATGGACGCGGCGGAATTCAAGCAACTGGAGCAGCGCATCGACGCAATGCTGGCGGAGGTTTCGGAAAATGCATAAGGTCTATCATCGCATCGAGCAGATCGCGGGCAACGTGATCACGGTCCGCGCCGAGGGCGTGGCCAACGGCGAGCTGGCCCAGGTGGTCGGCACGCTGGGCACCTCGCTGGCGCAGGTCATCCGGCTGGACCGCGATAAGGTGTTTTTGCAGGTGTTCGCGGGCAGCCGCGGCATCTCGACGGACGGCCAGGTGCGCTTCCTCGGGCACAAGATGGACATCTCGTTCACGGACGCCCTGCTGGGGCGGGTGTTCAACGGGTCGGGCCAGCCGCGCGACAACGGGCCGGTGCTGGACGAGAACCGCATCGCCATCGGCGGGCCGTCGGTGAATCCCGCCAAGCGCATCATTCCGCGCAAGATGGTCCGCACGGGCATCCCGATGATCGACGTGTTCAATTCGCTGGTCGAATCGCAGAAGCTGCCGATCTTCGCGGCGGCGGGCGAGCCCTACAACGAGCTGCTGGCGCGCATCGCGCTGCAGGCCGAAGTGGACATCATCATCCTCGGCGGCATGGGGCTGAAGCACGACGACTATCTGCAGTTCCGCGACACGCTCGAAGCCAACGGCGCGCTCTCGCGCTCGATCCTCTTCATCCACACGGCGGCGGATCCGACGGTGGAATGCCAGATGGTGCCGGACATCTCGCTGGCCGTGGCCGAGCAGTTCGCGCTGCAGAACAAGCGCGTGCTGGTGCTGCTGACGGACATGACGAGCTTCGCCGACGCGCTGAAGGAAATCGCCATCACGATGGAGCAA
>DMJA01000064.1 GCA_003451935.1 Verrucomicrobiota bacterium
ATCCCAGAAAGCCGTGCGCGGCCAGATAGGGGTTGCGGAGGCCCGCCGCGAGCAAAACGGCTATCATTGGCACCGCGCGCGTCCACAACTCCTCCTTCGAGAGGCGGCCGCGCAGGGCCTCGACGAGCCCCCAGGCCATGATCAACATCAGATAGAACTGGACCATGTCCCACGCGCACAGCGCCAGCCCCGCCAGCGCGGCCGACACCCAGCCCTCCGCCATCTTCGCGCGGAATCCCCCGGACCGGTGGCGCGCCCAGGCGAAGGCCGCCAAATGCCAGAGGAGCAGGGGCAGCGCATTGTTCTCGTGCGACAGTTCCTGGCCCGTCGAGCGCGCCACCGCGGAAATCGCCACCGCATAGAACGCCGCCGCGCAGAAGCCGCCGGCCATCCCCCCGCCCATCCACTTCACCCAGAAAAACATCGCGGGGATCGCGAGGGCGAACCACGCCAAATGCAGCCAGCGGATCTTCTCGGCGAGATTCAGCGTACCGGGCCAGAGCCGGGCCGTCTGCGCGTAGGCCCGTTCGACGCCCAAGGTGTCCACCTCGCGCGTGACCACGCCCAAAGGATATTGGATGCCCCGGTCGATGGCCGGCAAATCGCCGTCGCGATAGACCATCTGGATGCGCCGAAAGGCCAGCGCGCTTTCCAGCGAGAACGCGATCGAGCCATCGGCCGTCATCTGCCGCTGGGCATTCAGCACATGGCGGCGCGTGCCGACCGCCGCCGCCACCAACAACGCCAGCAGCAGCACCTGCAATATGATCCGACGGAATTTGAAGGAAGAAATCATGGGCGGATCCGCCGGAGCACGGGCATCCTGCCCGCTTTTCTCCGGACGGGCAGGATGCCCGCGCTCCGGCAAGATGGGTGTTGAAAAATCATTTTCCGATGTTTCTAGAACAGGCTCATCTGGCCCTCGGCGGGGCGCGGCGGGGGCTGGGATTTGGCGGCCGGGGCCGGAGAAGCGGCGAACCGGTGCAATTCGTACTTTTCAAAAAAATCTTTCAGCCGCGCCTCGTCGGGCGCGGGCGCCGGAATTTCGCTCCAGTCCGGCACGCCGGGAACATTCTTGTCCAGCGTCATCAGCTCTACATTCAGCTCCGCGGTGGCGCGGCCGGCCAGCAGTTTTTCACGCACGCTCGCCGATTCGATCTGCTGCGCCTGCGCAAGGCATTCCGCCAACGATCCGAATTGGCCGATGAGCTTGGTGGCGGTCTTCGGCCCGATGCCCATCACGCCGGGGATGTTGTCGGCCGTGTCGCCGATCAGCGCAAGCCAATCGACGATCTGCGCGGGCTTCACACCGGTCTTGGCCTCGACCCCGGCGGCGTCCAGTTCTTCGTCGGCCTTGGTGGGCGGCACGATGCGGACCTGTCCGCCCACCAGCTGCATCAGATCCTTGTCGCTGGTGGCGACGCGCGCAGTCGCGCCCTCCTGGGCGGCGCGGTCCGCCAGCGTGGCGATCACGTCGTCGGCCTCCTGGCCCTTGAGCAGGATCATCGGGATGCCGGCGGCCGCGAGAAATTCGTTGATGAGGGGCAGTTGCGAACGAAGGTCGTCGGGCATGGGGGCGCGCTGCGCCTTGTAGGCCGGGCATTTTTCGAGGCGGTGGGCCGGTGAGCCGCCGTCGAAGGCCACCACCACGCGGTCGGGCCGCCATTTGGCCTCCAACTGCCGCAGCATGCGGATGAACCCGAAGAGCGCGTTGGTGGGCCGGCCGTCGCGGGTGGACAGGTCGCGCACGGCATAGAATGCGCGATAGGCCACCGCAGTGCCATCGACGATGAGAACGGATTTTTGGGGGGCGGAATTCACGGTTCAACAGCGTTTATCGTTCGGATGTCAGAAGCCAGGAAAACCAACTCCGGCGACCACCCCAGCAACAGGGGTTCGCCGGGATGCGAAATCCACGAGCCCGTTCAAAACAAAACCGGATTCCCGGACACGGCGGACCGTTCGGGGAATCCGGCAATGGCCTGGGTATCCCTTACGGAGCCACCGTGGCGGCGGTCTCGGGGGCGGCATCGACACCCGCGCCCGGCATGGCCATGTTGCCTTCGGTGTGGATCGGCCGGCCAGCCGGATCGACCAAGCGGGCGGTCACGAAGATCAGCAGGTTCTTCTTGCTGCTGTTCTGCCCTTCCGAGCGGAACAACCAGCCGATCAGCGGGATGTCGCCCAGGATCGGCACCTTGTCCTTGATGGTGGTCAACTCTTCGCGGATCAGGCCGCCCATGACGACGGTCTGGCCATCCCAGATCACGATGGAGGTCGTGACGTTGCGGCTGGTGAAGATCGGCTGGGGCATGTTGAAGAAGTACTGGTCGCCGCTGGCCATGCTGATGGTGGCGCCGTATTGGATCCAGTCCACCAGTTCGGCCACTTCGGGGGCCATCACAAGGTCGATCGTGTAGCCGTCGGGGCCGACGGTCGGGGTCACGTTCAGGATGACGCCGGTCTCGCGGGTCTCGAAGGTGCCGGGGGTCACGATCGGGGCCATGGTCACGTTGCCTTCGCTGTTCACGGTGGGCTGCGTCAGGTCGAATTCGGTCGGGTAGATGATTTCCTTGACGACCTGGATCTGGGCGTTGACGCCGCTGCGGGTGGTGACGCGCGGAGCGGAGAGCAGATCGGAATTCCCGTGCTGCGAAAGCGCCTGGAGCACCACGGTCACCTCGGGGTTCGTCAGCACGCTGGAGGCGCTGAGGATGCCGCCGAGCGGCGTCTGGGCGATGGCCTTGGTGATGGACGAGGCCGGGGCGGTGATGTTGTTGTCCACGTTGTAGTTGAAGAAGCGGTTGCCCTGCGTGAAGCCCTTGTCGTTGGCGTTCATCTGCATGCGGCCGCCCGAGCCGTCGGTCTTGGTGGCGAACTCGTAGTTGTCGTTCAGGATCCATTGCAGGCCCATTTCTTCGAGGTCGCTCTGCTCGACTTCGATGAAGCGGGCCTCGATCTCGACCTGGTTGGGCACCACGTTGAGCTGCTGGAGGATGCGCTCGAAGGTCTCGAGGTTGTCCGCCGTGTTGGCGACGATCAACTGGCTGATGGTGGCGTTGTAGGTGATGGAGGCGCCGGCGGGGAACTTCACGCCGGTCTTCTCGAAGAAGTCCTTCACGTCGGACTTGGTCACATTGACGCGGCCGGCCATGGACGTGAATTCCTCGTTCTGGGCGCTGGAGGTGTCTTCGCGCTCGATGATGACATCCATGAAGGAGGGTTGCACGGGATACATGCGGGTGACGATGTTGCCGACGGGGGCGTCGATGGACGTGATGATGACGGCCGTGTCCTCGATGCGGTACTTCAGGCCGGCGACTTCGGTGATGTACTTGATGGCGTCGAGCATGCTGATGCGGCGCAGGTTCAGGGTAATGTCGCGGACGCCCGAACCCCCGCCGCCGGCCATCGGCATCTCCGCGCCAAGCTCTTCGCCGCCGAAGCCCCACTCGTCCGTGCCCGCCGGCGCGGCGGCCGGAGCGGGAGCAGAAGGCGCACCGCCTCCGCCCTGCCCAAGGTTCAGGATGATGTTGACGCCTTCCTTGTCGGGATCGGCGGCGATGCTGGCCTCGACCAGGAAGTTGACCACGTCGTTGATGTTGGCCTGGCGGAATTCGACGGCCGGGATGATGATGGTTTGCATCTTGTCCTGCAGGCGCTGCGAGGCCGGCTTGCTATCCACGCCGGCCATGCGTTCGGCATCCTCGGGCATCTGGATCTGGGCGCGGATCGGCGGGCTCCAGCTGCGGCGGACATCCGTCACCATGCCCTGCACGCGGGCGTTGCGCTCGACCGTGGCCAGTTTGTACTTGTCGGCTTCGATCTTGCGAAGGTAGCGCATGGCGCTCTTGTGGTAGGGGTCGCGGACCAGAATGTTCTCGAAGAGCGCGGAGGCGCGGTCGTAGTCCTTCAGCATGTACCACTGGCGGGCTTCGTCATACATCTGCTCAAGGCTCTTGGCCTTTTCGATGGTGGCCTTCTGCTTGGCGGGCGGCTTGGGCTTGGCTTCGATGGCCTCGATCTTCTCCAGGCGCTTGCTCAGCGACAAGGCGCCTTGGTGGTCGGGGGCCACCTTCAAGGCGGAATTCAACAATTTGCGGGCTTCCTCGAGCCGTTCGCGCTTCTGCACCATATCGCGGGCACGCAGGTATTGGGCTTCGGCCAGGCCCCACGAGATGTCCTTGCGCAGGGTGTCGTTCTGGGGGCGCTCCGGCAAGCCGGACAAGGCGGACGAGAAGGAATTCTCGGCGGTGATGTAGTCGGCATCGCTCAGGGCGCGGAAGGCGGTCTCGGAGGCCTTGCGGGCATCGGCTTCGGCCGCCTGGCGGCGGACTTCTTCCTGCATCGCGGCTTCCTTGGCAAGCTTCTTGATTTCCTTGGGATCGAGCTTCTCGGCCGCCTTCGCCGGGGCGGCTTCGGGGGAAATGAACGAGGCCTCTTCCGCCCCTTCCTCCACCAAGTCGGCCATGGGCTCCTCGATCATTTCCTCGGCGGCGGGCGCTTCTTCGGCGATCGGCGACTCGAAGAGGTCCTCCGCCACGGGTTCTTCGGCGGGAGCGGCGATTTCTTCGGCGGCGGGTTCCTCCGCGAACAGATCGCCCAGCACATCATNNAGCGGCGGGAGCCGCCACTTCTTCGGCGGCGGCTTCCACCGGAGCCACTTCTTCGGCCACCTCTTCCATGGCGGCTTCTTCCACCGGAGCCGCTTCCTCAGCCATCACGTCGCCGGCGAAGGGATCGGCCACGGTAGCTTCTTCCACGGCGGCTTCCGCGACGGGGGCGGCTTCTTCCACGGCTTCGGCAACGGGTTCGGCAAACGGATCGGCGGCGGCCGGCTTTTCGACGGGCGCCGCGAGGTCTTCCGCCACGGCTTCCGCGACGGGCGCGGCTTCCTCAACGGCGGCTTCCGCCTCCGCAGGCGCGACCGCGGCCGACTCGGCCGGGGCGCCGACATCGCCCAGCAGGGCATCCAGATCGAAATTGTCTTCCTGGGCAAGCACCATGCCGCCGAACAAGAAAGACACCGCCATCGCCGCGACCATGAACCATTTCATCTGGAACTCCTTCTTGGAACTGAACCGGGGACGAAGCGGCCGCTTCGTCCCGCCCAACATCTGTTTATCGACATCCATCATTTACAAATCAAAATACGGAGCCGGGAACCGCGGCGGGGGCCGGGGCCGCGGGCTGGCCGATAAACGCCGCCCGCTCCTCGGAACTCCACATCGGGACCGTCACTTCTTCGTTGTTTTTCACGTTGCGGATTACCACGTTTTCGCGGCGGATGTCAACGACCTTGTATTCCACGCCGCGGAGCGCAAACACATCGTTGAGCCGCTGGGTGGGAAGTTTGGCGCGATCGATCAGCGAGACGAACAAGATGACCAATTCCTGCTGGGTGACAGGACGCCCCTTGACCAGCACGACGGGACGCTTGTCGGACTGGCGGACGAGGGTCAGGGTCTCCCCTCCTTTGCCGGCCTTGTCGTACTCGGTGATCTTGTAGCCCAGCACCTCGTCGTCGATCTGCTTGAAATAGGTTTGCGTCAGCGATTGCAGGTTCAGCTGGTAGCGGAGCGTGCCATCGGCGAAGGCGGAGGTTCCGACGAACCGCAGGTAGAACGGGACGGGCTTGATGCCCGCCACGCGCAATTTGACGATGGGATCCGGGAAGCTCTGCGAATCCTTGGGATCGGTCTTGGCCCCGATCTCCTCCAAATTGGTGAAGCCATCGTTGTCGAGGTCGCCGGTGGCGTCGGAGGGATTCTGCGGATCGAGGCCCAGCGCCAGTTCGGTCTTGTCAAAAATCCGGTCGCCATCGGTGTCCAACTTGTCGATGTCGAAGATTTCCGGCTGCGCGGCGAGGCAGAACGGACATTCGATGGCCTCGTAGGGGATCGGGCGGCCGCACTTCACGCACGCCACGCGCATTTCGCTGACGGTGGTGCGGGCGTTCGCGGTCTGCGCGGCGGTGGCGGCGGTCCGGGCCTCGGAAAGGATGGCATCAAAGGGCACGGTGTCCTTGGGCGCCACCAGGTCGCCCTTCCAGCCGATGCGCGCGAGGCTGGGCTCGGCGACCGCCTTGTCGGACTGGATCCGCTGCACCAGCAGGACGCACGAAACCAGCAGCGCGATCAGCGCCACCAGCAGGATCATCTTTTCGTAGTGGTCCCGGATCCAATCGTTTTTTCCACGGGGTGCCTGGCTCACGGATTCTCCTCCCCTTTCGCGACATCGACAGCGGTCTCGGCAAAGCGATACAAATCCACCTCCAGGCGGACGTTGGGCAGTTCCTGGCCCGCCACGACGCGCAATTCCCGAGGCAGGATGGCGGGTTCTTCCTTCGTGACGCCGGTTCCAGCCGCGCCCGGAGGGGCCTGCCACCCGGTGGTGGAGACGGGTTGCGACGGCACGGCGACCTTCTCTTCCACCTTGGGCGGCACCACGGCGGGACGCGCGGGATTGGAGATTTCCAGCTTGGTCACCACCGTGAACGGCGCGCCCCGGGCGAGCCGGTCGAGCGCCTTCCAGTTGGCCGCGTCCTGCGCGCGGTAGGACAACACGTAATGCTCCTTGGTGAAAAGCCCGTCCGGATCCCGGAACAATTCCGTGCTGGTCGCGACGGCCACGGGCTCGGCCCGGTTCCGGCCCCGGCGGCCCTGTTCCTCTTCCGGGACGGCCACCTGCGCATCCTTTTCAAACACCGTGCGCTCCACCGAAACCAGCTCGCCGATGCCCGCATCGTAGAGGATCTCGCACAGGGCGGCGATGGAACGGAGCTGGTCCACCAGACGGCCCATCTCCTCCTCGACCGGCAGGTTGCCGGCCGCATAGCGCTGGAACCCAAAGGCGAAATCGGGCGGCAGCGCCACGGATTTCGCGCGGGCGTCGTTCATCAGCTGGCGGAGCACCGCCTCCATCAACTGGCGAAACCGGTCGCGGGTGATCGGCTCGGTGGCGATCTGCCCCTGACTCATGGATTCGAAGAGCCCGTCGAGATAGTCCTGGTAGATCTCCACCTGCTTGCCCATGGCCTGCACGTTGGGCTCCGAGGGGAACACCGCGCGGCTGGTCAGGCGCTGCAGGCGCCCCTGGACGTTGGACAGGCCGGAGAACCCGTCGGCATAGCTCCCCTTGGCGCTGAAAAGCAGATAGGACAGGGCGGCCGCCAGCAGCAGCGCCACCACTCCCCCGATCAGCAACGGCATGTGTTTGCGGTTCATAGTTCCTGCGGTGCCTCCAAGACGGCCAGAATCTTGAATTCCAAGGTGCTCGCGTCCGGACGCGCCGGCGGCTGCCAGACGATCTCGGTCTTGTCGGAAAACCACTTGGATTCGCGGAGCTGGTCGCGGTAGTTGCCGATGGCATCGCTCGTTTTGATCCGGTCCAGATAGCCCATGCCCTCGATTTCAAGGCCGACCACGACATTGGGCGCGGGCGCGGCGGCCGGCACCGGGGCGCCCCGCGGCGGAGGAATGTCGGCCGCCGCGGCCGGAGCCTCTCCCGGCAAGACGGCCAGCGGACTCACGCGCGTGAGCCACATGCCTTCGGGCAGCGGGGCGCTGATGCCGCCCAGCAGGCTGCGCCAGACGCCGCGACGCCTCTCCAGGGTGGTCAGCTTGGAAATTTTGCCTTCGATGGCCGTCACGGAGGCCTCGGCCTGGGCCAGTTTGTTTTCGACGGCGGAAAGCTCGCCCACCCGCGCATCGATCTTGGACCGGATGCCGTCCGCCACGCCCGTCATGCGGCCATAGAAGGAAATCCACACGATCAAGGTCAGCAGGACGGCGCCCGCGGCCATCGCAAAGAGCGGCTGCTTGCGCTTGAACTTCTTGTCCTCTTCCGCCTTGGGCGGCAGCAGGTTGATCTCGATGGGGCAGGTGTGCATCTGGCGCAGGGCCAGGCCCACCAACTGGCCCATCTCGCAGGCGTGGGCGCCCACCTGGTCGGCGGGAATCTGCTCCGCGACCGCCACGTTGTTGAACGGATTGAAATAGTCCGTCTCGATGTTGAGCTTCTCGCGCAGGAACGTGTCCGTGTAGGGGATCACCGAACTGCCGCCGGTCAGGAGCAGCAGCGACGGCTGCTGGCCGCCCTGCTGGCTGCGGTAGAAATTGATCGAGCGGTTCAGTTCCTGGTGCAGGCGCGTCATCATGCTGCGGACGCTCTTGGACACCTTGTCCACCGTCTCGCTCTGCGGCCCCTCGTACGCCCCGCCGAACGCGACATAGGCGTGGGCCTTCTTCATCGCCTCGGCGTCGTCGAACGAAATGGCGAACTCGTTCATGATCAGCTGCGTGATCTGGTTGCCCGCCACGGGCACGCTGCGGCTGAAGACGCGGCCGGCTTCGAGGAAGATCAGGTCCGTCGATCGCGCGCCGATGTCCACCACCAGCGTGCAGGGCGGCAGGTTGTCGTAGTTGTAGCGCACGGCGTTGTAGAGCGCCATCGGCGCCACGTCCACCAGGTCCGGCGTCATCCCCGTGAACTTCACGCAGTCGGTGATCCCCGCGATGATGTCCGACTTGATGGCCGCCAGCATCACATCCACGTCGCCCGTGGCCCCGCTGATGAGCTGGTAGTCCCACACCACTTCGTTCATCGGAAACGGCACGTTCTGCTGCGCCTCGTACTGGATGATCTGATAGACCTTCTCCGGCTCCACCGGCGGCAGCTTCACGAAGCGCGAGAACACCGAGTGGCCTGAAATGGCCACCTGCACCGGACCGGGTTTGCAACCCGACTCGCGGATCAGGTCGTGGATGGTGGTGATGATGTACTGGGAACGGTCGGCGTCGCTTTGCGGATCGATGCCCAGGTCGCTCACGGCGTAGCGGGTCATTTCCAGCCCGCCCCGCACGTCCGCAAACTCCGCGAGCTTGAGACTGTGCGATCCGATGTCCAGTGTCAGTATGGGCTTTTTGGCCATGGGACGGGTTCCTCGCTGGAAAAGCTACCGGGGGGAGGCGGCGACCGGCTTGATCGCATTGAACGCATCGAAATCGATGACCGAGAACGGCGTCTGCGCCCGGTTCAGAAGCACGCCGTCCACGGGCGGGAAGCGATCCCACCAGTTGGGCATTTTCGCCGTGGACTCCATCGCCGCCACCGCTCCCTTGTGCTTGACGACCACGGCCACCTGTTCCACCCGGCCCATCCGCGCCACCGTGCTCGGATGCAGGAACATGTCGCCGATGTGCTTGCCCTTGGGCACGTTCACATAGGTGACGGCGCCCCGGAACATGACCTCGGCGCCCCGGTTGCTCTGGTCTTTCATATAAACGTAATAGGTGAATTCCAGCTCGTCGATCCACTCCGGCGCCGTCTCGAATTCCACCACCACGCGCCACCAATCCGTCAGCCGGCCGGACGACTGGGCCTGCACGGAGGTCTTGAACAGCGGTGTTTTTTCCGTCGTGGGGCTCATCTTGCGGATGCGCAGGATGTCGGAACCGGGCCCGGGTGCGGCCGCGGACGGCACGGCCATTTGCGCTCCCGCCCCCCCGGCGCCGAGCCATAGCATGGCCACCATCACGAACCCAACCGCAACCTTGGAATGGAATGGACGATTCATTTTCATGCCTCCTGCGCACCAACGCCGAGCCGGAAAGCCATCACGACCCGCCTGCACAATTTTTGGAAGTATAGGCGCACCGCTCGTTTCTCGTCAACCGCCATTTCCCGTTGCCGCATAATGGTCGCCGATCAGCCCAGGGTGTTGAAGACCCGGGCGCGCGGCCGGGGCGCCAGCAGGGCGCTGGTGCTCATCTCGGGGGAGAGCATGTCCGATTCCGTCACCTCCACGCCGATGCGTCCCGCCTCCGTCCATTCGCAGATCCTGCGGCTCAGACTCATGTCGGGGCACGACGGATAGCCCGGGCCAAAGCGCGCCCCCTGCTTCCCTCCGAGGGGCTCGAGCATCTTCCGGTGCGCCCACTCGGCCACCGCGTCGGCATATTCCGCCGCAAAGCCCGTCCAGAAGAAATACTCCTGGTATTCCCCCCTCTCCTGCATCCGCGCCAGCTCGGCGGAAGCGGCGGGATTGCCCACGGTGACCGCGAAAAAACCGACGGCATCCCCTTCCCTCGCAAAGAAATCGGGAATGCACAGTTTTTCGCGGATCTTCTGACGCGGAAATCCCAAAACCACCGATCCCCCCCCCTGCGGAAAGACCCTCAGCGTGTCGCCTTCGGGCTTGCACTTCAACCATGCCACCGCCGCCTTGGGCACGAACAGGCGCTTTTCCGTGTTCTCTTTCATCAGCCGCTCGTAGTGCCCGCGCGCCTCCCCTTCGAGGATTTGCCGGTATTCCCCTTCCGAGAGGTTGCCCTTCTTATAGCCCCACCGCCCCACCAGCAGCGACATCCGCTCGATGAACGGATTCACCTCTTCCATCGGTGGCTCCCACACCTGCGCGCCCCAGAAGGGCGGAACAATCGGCTCGTCGTGCGGCGTTTCGCTGCTCATGGCTTGTTCGATTTCTGGATCGTCCCGGTTTCCTTCAGCTCCCGGAACAGCGCCAGGCTGTCGAACGCGTCCCTGCAATAGCACACGGGGCCCGAATAGACCGGCTGGCAATCGTTCACGACGAAATTCTCCGTCAGCGCCGCGCCGCCCAGCAACACCGGAATGCGCAACCCCGCCGCTTCCATCGCCTTCAGGTTCTCGCGCATGATCTGCACCGATTTCACCAACAGGCCACTCATGCCCAGAATGTCCGCCCTGGATTCGCGAACGGCCTCCACCATTTTTTCGATCGACACCTTCACACCGAGGTTCACCACCTGGTAGCCGTTGTTCGAGAGGATGATGTCCACCAGGTTCTT
>DMJA01000193.1 GCA_003451935.1 Verrucomicrobiota bacterium
CCAGCGCTGCTTCCAGATCGAGCACGCGCTCTTCGGCAAGCGCCGATGGATTCCCGCCGAGCGCGCCTACGCCTTCGAGAATTCCTGCTCCTTCAAGGTCTCCGACGCCACCCGCAACAAGCTCCTCGAGGAAATGGACGAGGACGATTTCTTCGCCGAGCCCCTCGCCGACCGCATCCCCCTCAACAAGTTCGACGACTTCTTCAAGCAGGGCCACATCGATCTCGAAAAGGAAGAGGACCGCCGGCGGCTCGGCTTGGAATTCAACTGCTATTCTTCCGACGCCTGCGAAATCATCAAGGAACTGCAGGCCTTCTGCCGCCTCGATCCCCGCTGGCCCGACGCCGAAGCGGCCAAGACCTTCGCCCCCGGCCCGCGCATCGACTTGCCGCCGGGAAGGACTCGCGAGGAGATCATCGCCGCCCTCGAAAGCCAGCGCGCCGACAATCCCGTCGCCGACATGGCCTTCCACGCCTTCCGCGACCTGTCGCGCGTCGATCCGCGCCCCTACTTCAAGGCCGCCATCGAGCGTTCCCCCGTTTGCCTCGAGGAGTCGCGCACGATGGACCTTTCGATGGTGGTCGCTTGCCTGCGCGAAATGGCCGACGAATCCATCTACGACTCCGCGCGCGCCGCCCAGCCCGACGAGGTCTGGAACGCCCGCCGCGGCGACGGATTCGAAAAGGCCGTCACCCTCGCCGCCGTGCTTCACGCGCGGACGCCCGAAGCCCCCTTTGCAATCCGGGCCTCCGGCGAAACCGCCACCTTGTCCTTCGACGGCAAGGACTACCCCTTCCCCACCCGCAAGGGGCTCGACATCGACCTCGCCTGGCCTCTTTGACCAAATCCCCGTTTGGGGCTGCGATCAGTCCCCGTCCACCTGGATGCGATAGATCCCGATGTGGCCCGCGGTCCAATCCAGGTACTCCGTCTCCGGCAGCGCCGCCGGGATGCCGGACGTGATGGACAGGAAGCCTTCGACCAGATTGGTGGTGCGCCAGACGCTGTAGCGCTCGTCGGCCCGGCCCAGCCAGCGGATATGGACCACCCCGTATTCGTCAATGGTGATCGGACTTTCGAATTTGAGAACGGTTGCCGTCCGCTCAAACGGGCCATAGATTTGTTCGAGGCCATTGGTTTGCTGCTCAACCAGCCGATAGAGGTAGGTGCCGCCCGACGCGGCATTTGTATCCACCACCGAATAGGTCGCGCCAAACCCATCCACCCCCAGCGCCGGGATGAACTCGGCGTTCACCTTCACCCACTGGTCGTCATGCCAGCGGTACACATCGAACCCGACGGTGCCTTCCTCGGATGCCGTCCGCCAGCGGATCGTCACCCGGTCGTTGTCCGTCCCGACGGTGAAGCTGTACAGGACCACCCGCGTGCTGCTGCCCGTCCCGTTCACAATGACGTCGTCGAAGGCGATGTTGCCATAGATCTTGTCCCAAGTGAACTTGAGCTGCGTCGCGGATTCGGAAATGGCCGTGGAATAGATCATGCCGGTCTTCACCGGGTTGGTCGCGACGTAGACGGTGCTCCAACTCCCGCCGGCATACTGCGCGACGACGAAGGTGCCCGTGCTGATCGTCCCCGCCAGGGGATTGGCCCGCATCCAGAATTGCACGTTCGTGCCCCCGGAGAAGGAGGGACTCACAATATAATCGCCCGGGTCGTCGAATTTGACCGAGGGCGGGGCGCGGCCGCTGTTGGTCACGGTGGCGTAGTTTTCGGCGATGCCGCTGAAAGTCCATCCCGGCGGCGGCGTCGGCGACTCGTCGAACGGTTCGTCGATCAGCACACCCGAAGCGGCGGCGGATTCGCGGATGAATTGGACCGAGTCGAAGGCGATCTCGCCTGCGGCATTGGTGGCCGTGACCGTGATGAGGTTCGTCCCGACGGACAGGGCGACCTCGGGAATGATCCACGATTCGCTGGCCGGCACCAACCCGCTGCCGCCAAGGCTATTCGTCCAGACCAGGTCGCCCCAGGCGGCACTCCCGGCCACACCCTCGACCGCCGCGGTTCCGATCTGGTTGGAGACCGTGGCATCGACCGTGGCAATCGTGATCGTTGGCGCCGCCAAACGGGTCAGGACAAGGGTCGCGCTCCCGACGACGCCGGCGGAATTGGTTCCACTGATGACGATCGTGTTGTCCCCGGAGTCCAGCGCGATGCCGGAGACGTCCCACGGCGAAGCCGCCGCGAAGGTGCCACCCGCTCCCGTCAGGACGTTGGTCCAGCGCATCGTGCCGACCACCGTGGCATGGGCCGTGCCGCCCAGCCCGGCCGTCGGGACCGTCGAAGCAAACATCGCCTGCTCGTTGGTGATGGCGATGTCGGGGGTATCCACGACGACATCCAGCCAGACTCGTTCGCCGAAGTTGGTGCCGTTGTGGCGCAGGCTCCAGAAGCCCGCGCAAAGGCCGCCGTTGGTCGGTGCCGCAAAGGTCATGGAGAAATCCTTGGTTCCACCGGGGGCGATGCTCTCGGCCGCGGCGAAATGCACAACGGAGGAGCTGGCGGGATTGTCCCCCCGCCCGAACGCGAAGGAATAGAGCGTATTGGACGCCCACGCCGTGCTGCCGTTGTTGCTCATGGTCCAGGTCTTCGTGTAGGTCGCACCGGCGACCACATGCTCCCCGTTGGTTGGTCCGCCGGCGCTCGCAAGAGTGGCGGAATCCAAGCCGCCGCAGAGGTCGTTGAGGATCGAAACCGAATCGATGGCCATGTCGCCGAGGCCCCCGGTGCCGGTGACGCCCCGGAAGCGGATGCGGACTTTGGGCTGCCATGCGCTGTTGGTCAAGACGACCTCGGCGTAGGCCCACGGGTCGGTTTCATCGGCTTGTTGCGGCCCGGTCTTGCTCCACACGGGGATCCACGACGCTCCGTTGTTGGTGCTGGTCTCGACATGCAGGCTGCCGATGCTGGCGCCGCACATGTGGTAG
The DNA here is from genome assembly GCA_003451935.1 of Verrucomicrobiota bacterium. Lineage (GTDB taxonomy): Bacteria > Verrucomicrobiota > Kiritimatiellia > CAIQIC01 > Lenti-01 > Lenti-01. The sequence continues at coordinate 2,949 of DMJA01000193.1, forward strand.
TAGAAGCTCAGGCGCGGCTCCGCGTAATAGGAGAAATCGAACGGGGCCTCCAGCATGGCGACGTTGGTGGGAATGTTGGGATCGCTGGCTTCGGTGTAGAGATAGTAGGAACCGCTCTGCGCGGAGGAAACCCCGGTGGTCTGGCCGGGGAATTCCCCCGAGGGCGTCAGCCCCGACCAGCGCGTCCACGTGAAGTCCGCACCGGGACCGCAGGACCAGATGCCAAAGCCGCTGTCGAAATCTTCGCTGTAGGGAAAGTCGGCCACGGGCGGCGAGGCATAGACGCGGAAATCGTCGGCGTAGCAGTTGTTGCCGTACTGGGAATTGAACAACAGCCCCACGCGCAGATTGGTCGAGATGGCCTGCGGCGGCAACGCCAAATGGCGCAACACCCAGTTGGTGGGCGTGCCACGCCGCATCTGGAAAGGCGTCACGCTGTTTGCCGTCGTCCAGTTGTTGGTGGTCCACTGGAGCGTCGCGCCTTCGGCATCTTTCCCGGTTCGCGGATCCTGGAACCACGCGAACTGCACCGACAAGTTCGTGTGGGCAGAAGCATCCATGACCGGACCCGCCAACCGCAGTTGCGCGTTGGTCCGGCAATCCCACGAATTGAACTTGGCGAAATAGGCGCCCTCGTACGGCACCGCGTTGGAGTAGGAACTGCTTGCCACAAACGAAATCACCGGGTCGATGCCCGTGCCGGCGCCCGCCGCGAATCCATTGGTGGCCCAGCCCGCCGGCAGCGAAGCGGAATTGAAGCCATTGGAAAGCAGGACGGTCTGGGCCGAAACGGCCGTTGCGGAAATCAGCGCCCAGCCGGCGGCGGCGAGGGGGAGGAAGCGCCGGTTCATTGCGCACCTCCCCCGGGGGCGGCGGTTTCGATCCGGATCCAGACCGGATCGCCAAACGCGGTTCCGTCGTGGTGCATCATCCAAATGCCGCGGGTTTCGCCGATGACAGACGGCGCGGTCCCCGAAACACTAAATATTTTGTTGGCCCCCGGCGCAATCCCGTCGGTCGCCGCCAACGCAATCGGCGACGAAATGCCGAACGACTCGCCGGACACCAGCCGAAAGTCATACCCATCCGCCGCGGTCCAGGCGTTCGAACCGATGTTCTTCAGCGTCCAGGCCTTGTTGAAGGCCTCGCCCATCACCATCGCGGTCCGGTTTGTCCACTCGCTTTCATCGGTCTGCTGGGCGTTGTCGGCCCCGGGACAAGAACGCCACACGGCATAGGTGACGGAAGTCGCGAACAGCTGATCGCTACTCAAGGAAATGGATTGGTCCGCGGGCGTGCTCCAGCCCGTCGCGGAGTGGAAGGACAAGGTATGCGCTCCCAGCGACAGGTCGGCAAGTGTCGTGCCGGACATCTGCCAAGCCCCGCCATCCAGGCGCCATTGCGCGCCATCCGCGACCGCTCCCGCCGGCAACAGCGCGACCGTCGCCGAGGCCGTCCCGGCCACATAGGAGCCATAGACCGTACTGACCAGCCCGTTCGACACCGTCATCGCCGCCTCGATCGGCGCGGCGAAGCCTTCGACCGTCGAATATCGAACCGTGTGGATTCCCGTCGCAACGTCGGCGACAATGTCCCCGCTGGAACGCCATGCGCCGGCATCCACGCTCCACTGCGCGCCCGCATCGACGGCCGAAGGCGGATCGATCAAGACGGTCAGCGAACCCGTCTCGCGGGTGTAGAGCCCGCCCGAGGTGGCGGTTTCGCCGGCATAAACCGTGACGGGTTGGTCGGCGGGCGGCGTCCAGCCCGTCACCGGACTGAAAGATACCGTATGGGAACCCGCGGCCAGATCCGCCGCCAGCGTACCGGAATCGCGCCAGTCCCCGCCATCCACGCGCCATTGTGCGCCGGCCGCCACGGCCTCGGATGGAGAAATCGTCACCTGCAGGAATCCGACCATTTGCGTGTAGGTGGCGATGATCGCCGTGGTGAATCCGTTGGTGGTCTGCACCACGTGCGGCGGAGGCGAAGTCCAACCCGTCACCGCGCTGAAGGATGCCGTGTGGATGCCCTGCGCCAGATCGGCCGCCACCTCACCGCTGTTGCGCCAGATCCCGCTGTCCACGCGCCATTGCGCCCCGGCGGACACCGCCCCGGCGGGCTCGATCGCCACGCCCAGCGAGCTCAGCGAGGACTCCACCACCGTCACCCGCACCGTGTCCGAGTCGGTCTGGGTCAGCAGATAGTTGACGCCGCTGACCAGCACCGTGTTGATGCCTGTGGCCAGCGTGACGGAATTCGACCACGCAGGAGCCGCCGCAAATGTCCCGCTCGCGCCGGTCGTGCGGTTGCTCCAAGTCATCGTCCCCGAAACCGCCGGGTTGTTGGTTCCCTCGAGGACGATCGATGCCGTTCCAAACGCCACGCTTTGGTCGGCAGTCGTGATGTCCACAACGGGGGCATCCGACGGCGCATCGCCGAAGAACGAGACCACGCGCGCCATCAGGTCCGTGCGCGCCGAGGCGGCATGGATCGTCTCGAACGGGAATCCAAGGATGACCAGTCGCGACTGGTTGCTGTAGGCCAACCCCGCGATATTCGTGGTGGCGGCATAGACCAAGGCCCCCGTGGAAGACGGCACGCCGGCCGCCAGTAGCTTGTCGGGATAGAGGGCGCGATAGGTGGACCCGGTGCCCGCGTAATCGAAGGTGAAGGCTCCCATTCCATCAAAGATGCCGCCAGCCTTGGCCGTGACCTGGCTCGTTCCCGCATCATCCCCCGAATAGCCCGTCCGGAGATAATTGGTGCAGAACGCCTTGTCGGACAGGGAGCCCAAATAGATTAGGTCGTAGGCCAACTCTGCGCCCGAGGCGAAAACCCGCCTGTCGGAATCCAGAAAGTCCATCACCAAGGCCTGCTCGGCAGAGGAGAAGGTTTCATGGGTGGTGGACTCGCGGCCCAGGATCCAGTAGGCCGCGAAATAGCCGGCGAGGTCCACGTCGCCGGCGACGACCGCCCCGTTGTCGCACGAATCGAAATAGCGCCCCGCGGCGGCGATGGCCGGGCCGTGCTGCACGACGTAGTCTTGCGAATTGATCCTGCGCTGGATGACGCGTGCCACGTCGCCGTTGATGTTGTTCGCGAAATACCGGTTGGGCGACAGCCGACGCTCATTGCGCTCGAAGCCGTTGACGACCAGATGGGGCGCCTGCCCGGCCGGCGACACGCGCACGCCGACGGTCTTGGACGGCAGCGATTCGCCGCCGCGATTCGTGGCGCACACCTGGAAATAGAAGACCGGGCCCGCCGGCATGTTGGTCAGTGTCAACGAGGTCGCCGAGCCGCCGGACACGGCGACGGGATTGCCAAAGCCATAGCCGTTGGTCGAGCGGTAGATCACATAGCCGGTCGCCGCATGCCCTTCCGCGCGGTTGGTCGCGGGGGCCTGCCAAGCCAGCGTGATCGCGCCCGCGCCGCTGTTCGCGGCGCGCACGCGGGTCGGCGGATCGGGCAGCAGCACGGGAGAAACGACGGCGGGGTTGTTCGTCGCCAAGTGCTTGACGATGGCCTGGTAGCTCGCCATCGCCATCACGCGCCGCGCGGCGGGATCCTTCAACAAATTGGCATCCAGCGAATTATTGTGGAAGGCCGTCTCGATGATGGTGGAGTTCATTTCGGCATTGACGGTGCCGTAGAGCTCGCCATAGGCCGATCCGTAGAGGTCCGCCGAGTTGTTCGCGTAACCATCGAGGAACAGCACGCCACCCTGGCCGTAGCCCAGGTCGTTCGTCAGTTCCTTGGCGACCAGCAGGCCAAAATCCTTCTGTTGGTCCATCTTCTCGGTCGTGCCGCGATTGTCCCACAGCCCCATCGGGCCGCGCGCGGTGCCCGCGCCACCGTCGGCATTGGAATGGAATCCCAGATAGATGCGGTCCCAGAACCCCCCGTCCGCCTCGCGGTTCATCTCGGCCGCCATGCGGACCGGCGCGCCGACATTGTCGCTGCTGTCGTTGTAGCCGCTCAAATCGTAGAGCGTGGAGCTCATCCCCTGCCCCGTCATCCGCTGGATCCAATAGCGCGCCGCCTCCAGTTCGCGCTCGAAGCCCGAAATGCCGCAACCGCGGTCGATGTCGCCCATGCCGTTGCCGAAGCGGATCGCATCGGCGATGACGACATCCGTGGACAGGTAGCCTCCCGGCGCGTAGTTCGAGATGTTGACGATGCCATTGGTGCCCGCCTCGAAATAATAGGTGCCCAGCCAGACCCAACCCAGGCCCACACGGCGGTGGTTCACGCGCACGTCCGTCACCCCGCCGGAGTGATAGACCCGGTAGAGCTGCTTCACCCGGTCGGACCCGCTGCGCGTCCACGCATAGACCGGATAGAAACCGGCGGCGGGAAGATTCGGGCGATAACTCGCCCAAGCCGTGGTGCCCGTCGCGTTGATGTAGGCGTAGCGGTACGGCGTCGCGCCGGCGCTTCCGTAAAAAATGGTCGATGAACTGTCGTTCCATGCGCCGCCAAACGTCACACGCGCAGAATTGGTGTTGTCGAGCACGACCTCGTTGGTCTGCTGGCCCAGCGGACGCATCGGCACCACCGTCGCGCCGGCCTTGAAGCAGTAGTCCGCGAAATAGTTGAGCTGGTCGATGTTGCCGATGTCCTCGACCATGCCATAGGTGAGTCCGCGCCCCGTGATCCACGAACCCGTGTCGCCCGTGAAGCCGTGGCCCGCACTGGTATAGACAATGACATCGCTCAACCCTCCCGCCGGTTGCGAGGCCGGTGCTTCCTCGAGGGCGCCCCCGCCCCCCGCCGCCGCCTGCCGGATGAAGGTCACGCTCGCGCTTGCGCTGCGGCCCGCACTGTTCGTGGCCGTCACCGTGACGAGGTTGGTGCCCACCGACAGCGGCGCGGAAAACGACCAGTTGGTCGCCGCCGCGAAAGTTCCGCTTCCTCCGAGGCTGTTCGTCCAGCGCATCGTGCCGGCCGCGAACGTGTTGGCCGTTCCGGAGATCGCTTGGCTCCCCGTCTCGTTCGGAACCGTCGCGCCCAGCGTCGTGATGGCCACGGCCGGATCCCCCACGCCTTTTGTCAGGATCGTACCGAGATAGCCCGCCGCGACAAACTGGCTGTTGCTGAACACGACGCCGCGCAGCATGTTGGTCGTGCCCGAAGCTTCGGCGACCCACGCCACCCCGTTGGTCGAACCGAAAATGGTTCCCAGCGTACCCACGGCAACAAACCGGCCATCACCATAGGCCGCGCGATAGAGGTGCTCCGACGTGCCGGAGGTTTGCGCCGACCACGTGGCGCCGTCGGCCGATGTGCGGACGATGCCCGACAATCCCACCGCCGCGTAAAGCCCGTCTCCGTAGGCCACATCCAGAAGCCACGTCGTCGTGCCCGAAGCCCGCACGGTCCACGCCGCGCCATCGGGCGAAGTCAGGATGAGGCCGGCCGTTCCCACGGCGACAAACTGCCCGCCCCCATACAGGAGGCCCTGGATGGTTTCGGTCGTGCCGGAAGCCTGTAGGGCCCAGTTGGTCCCGCCATCCACCGAGCGCAGGATCACGCCGCCGGCCCCCCCCGCTACATGCACCCCGTTGCCCCATGCGATGGCGCGCAGCATCGCGTTCGTCGGCGGGGTCCGCGCGGTCCAGGCTACGCCGTCGGGCGAGGTCAGGAGGCGGCCAAGGTCGCCGACGGCCACCCAATTGCCGCCCGCGCCGTTCACGTTCAGCAGCAGCTCGCTCACGCTGCTGGTCGCCGCGGCCCACCCGATGCCGTCGGGCGAAGTCCGGATCATGCCGCCCGCGCCCACCGCCGCATAGACCGAACCCTTGGCCCCCACCCCGTAGAACGAGGAGGAGGTGCCCGAACTCCGGACCTGCCAATCGGCCTCGGCCGAAGAGAACTTCTCGCCGATCAGGTCCCACAGTTCGGTCAGCGTGTCGTCGTAGCCCAGTGCCCAGATGCCGATGCCGCCGATATCCTTGGACAACACCAGGTCGTATTTCAATCCAAGGCTTTCCGCGTCGTCGTACCAGCACTGGCGGACGATGGCGGACACGTTGGTATAGACGTAGTAGGGGGCCGCACCTGCGGCATTCCACTGGCGCCCGTAGGTCGCGGCGTTGTTCTTGGCGCTCGGGTAAAGCACGGCCGAACCCGAGCCCGTCGTTGCGGCGGGCACGGCGGCATTGGTGGTCGGCCAGTCGTAGCCGTAGTAGGGATTCGCCAGCAGCAGCTTCTCCGCGCGGAGCCCCTTCCCCAGATAGTTGGTGATGGAATACGTCACGTTGAGCGTCGAGCCCCACGTGGCGCTCGCCGCCAGCGGCGCGACGGGACCTGCCGTCGTACTGCTGCGCCAATGGTAGTCGTAGCCCATGATGATCGCGTAATCGAGGAACGCGTCGTAGGCCCCCACATCGTACGCGCCCCCCCAGTCGATCGCCGGCAGCGCGATCGACACCTCCGACCCCGGCAAATCCTGGTGGAAGCGCGCCGCCAAGTTGCTCATGAAGGTCGTCAGCTGGGCCTTCTGGGCGGAGCCCACGCTCTCGAAATCGATGTTCACCCCGTCCCCGTTCCGGTTCGACACCACCGTCACAAGGGAGTTGATCAGGTTCGAACAACTCGCCGCGTTGGCCAGCAACAGCGCGTTGTTGGCGGATCCGAACAGCGTCGCCGTCAGCACCACCTTCACGTCGTTGGAATGCGCCCAGGCAATGATCGGCGTAGTGTCCCACGAGCGTAGCGAGGAATACGATCCGTTGGTCGGGTTCACCTCGTAGGAGAAATAGGCGATGGTGCTCAGCTTCGAATAGTCGTAGCGCTGGTAGGCCGTGCCCATCCAGTACGGATGCCACCCCACCACCCGCTTGCGCAGGGTGCCGCCCGCCGCCGAAATCTTCGGAAGCGTCCGCAGATCGCGGCCGAGGAACCGGTCGAAATCCTCCTCCGATTTCAGCCCCAGCGCGTCATATTCCTCTTGCTGGAGTTGGTGGATGCTCTTTTCTTCCTCCACAGGCCGGAGGCTCCGGATTTCCCGCGCCGCCTCCCCTTCGGAAAAATCCTGGGCCACCGCGTCTTCGACGATCCAGTTGACGCTCTCGTCCAAGGGTTCGGCCGGCAACGGCGACGCCAAGGCGCCCCCGCCAACCAGCGGCCATGACAACGCCATCCATCCTGCAATCCAGACGCTATGGAATGTTCCGTTCATGGCCATGGGAAACAAGGATTCCACACCCCCCTCCCCCCGTCAAGCGCGGGCCCGGATCCGGTCCGCGCGCGGGCCATTTCCGGCGCGCCCGCCCGCTTATGCGCGGCCGGTGGATCCGCGCACCACCAGCGAGGTCGGCAGCAGGTCGCTGCACTCGGTGATTTCGCCCTTGATGAGCTGCAGGATGCGGTTGCAGGACTCGATGCCCACCTGATACAGGTCGTGGCGGATCGTCGAAAGACCCGGATTCACGAACGCGGCGAGTTGGATGTCGTCCACGCCCATCACCGAAACCTGTTCCGGCACCGCCCGGCGGTTGTCCGCCATCCAGCGCATCGCGCCCAGCGCCATGCGGTCGTTCGCGGCCATGATGGCCGTCAGGTCGGGCATCTGCGCCACCAGTTTGGCCGCGGCCGCATAGCCGCCGCGCTGGCTCCACTCCTCGCCGCCATCCACCCAGGCCACCTTGGCCGCCCCGGCCGGCCACGTCTTGCAGACCCGCAGGAATTCGTCGCGGAATTGCAAGCCCGTGAAGGTGTTCGTGCCCGCGATCAGCCCGATCTTCCGGTGCCCCAGCCCCAGCAGATGCTCGGCCGCCAGGCGCGCCGAGGCGGCGTAATCTACGCTGACATAGTTCAGCTTCTTGCCCGGGAACACGTGGTTCACCAGCAAAAACTTGTACGGGCTGTCCTCGAACACGCTCAGATAGTCCGCATGGATGTCCGACGCGATGAACAGCATGCCGTCCGCCCGCCGGCTGGCCAGCAGCTTGCTGTATTCCTGCGTTTTGATGAACTGCGACGTCGCGATGTCCAGCAGGATCTTGTACCCCTGCGAGGTCGCCCGCTCGTAAATGCCCGAAATGATTTCCCCAAGGTAGATGTCCGAAAACACCCTCGTCAGGTTCGGCACCACCACGCTCAGCGTCTTGCTGGATTTCGACGCAAGCCCCCGCGCCGCGCTGTTGGGATAGAAATTGTACTTTTTGACCACCGCCATCACGCGGTCGCGCGTGGCCTGGCTGATCCGCGGATGGTTGTTCAACACCAGCGAGACCGTGCTCAAAGAAAAACCGCTTTCCTTGGCGATGTCCTTGATGGTTCTGCGTTTCATGGCTGATTCCTTTGCATTTGGATAGGCAACATCATTCGGTAAACCGCTCGACATGGCAAGTAAAATGATGCCGTTTTACCAGTAGAATGCAGTCTTCACTGACTCGATCGCTCAACCGTCCACGCGGCGAATGGCCCGACTGGGCGCATCTGCGATTCGGTGCCAGTTCGGGTCATGTTGAGCG
>DMJA01000192.1 GCA_003451935.1 Verrucomicrobiota bacterium
ACCAGACCATGCGCGGACATTCCGTCGAGCGCCGCTTCGGCTGGGATTGCCACGGCCTGCCCATCGAGGCGCTTGCGCAGGAGAAGCTGGGCCTCTCCGGCGCCGCCGACATCGTCGCCAAGGGCGTGGATGTTTTCAACGAGACCTGCCGCTCCATGGTGCTGACCTATGTCGAGGAATGGCGCAAGACCGTCACCCGCATGGGCCGCTGGGTTGATTTCGACAACGACTACAAGACGATGGACGTCACCTTCATGGAGTCCATCTGGTGGGTGTTCAAGCAGCTCTGGGAACAAGGCCGCGTCTACAAGTCCCACCGCATCATGCCGTATTCCTGGAAGCTGAATACCCCGCTCTCCAACTTCGAGGCCGGCAGCAACTACCAGGACGTGCAGGACCCCTCCATCACCGTGCGCGTCAAGCTCGCGAAGGCGCCGCAGGGTCTCGATGCGAAGGGCGCATCGGTCTTCGCCCTGATCTGGACGACCACCCCCTGGACGCTTTATGGCAACCTCGCCATTTGCGCCGGGAAGGACATCGACTACGTCGCCGTGCGCGACCTCTCCGACAAGAACATCTATATCTTGGCGGAAGCACGGCTTTGCGCCTACTACAAGAAGGCCGAGCAATTCGAGAAACTCTCCTCGTTCAAGGGCTCCGATCTCCTCGGCCTGGCCTACGAGCCGATTTTCCCGGTTTTCGCAGACACGCCCGGCGCCTTCCGCGTCCTCAACGACGGCTTCGTCAGCACCGAAGACGGCACCGGCTTCGTGCACATCGCCCCCGCGTTCGGCGAGGACGACTTCCGCGTCTGCAAAGCCGCCGGCATCCCCCTGCGCGACTACCTCGACGACGTGTGCGCGTTCACCGAATCCGTCCCCGAATACCACGGCGTCTTCTGCAAGGACGCCGACAAGCAGATCATCCGCTCGCTCAAGGATGCGGGCAAGCTCGTGCACCAGTCCACGCTCGTGCACTCGTATCCCTTCTGCCCGCGCACGGACACCCCCCTCATCTACCGCGCCATCGAGGCCTGGTACGTGCGCGTCGAGGACATGCACGACCAGCTCGCCGCCAACAACGACACCGTCCATTGGGTGCCGCAGGCCGTTGGCGAAAAGCGCTTCGGCAACTGGCTCAAGGAAGCCAAGGACTGGAACATCTCCCGCAACCGCTTCTGGGGTTCCTGCATCCCTGTCTGGGTCTCGGAGGATGGCGAGGACATGGTCTGCGTCGGCTCCATCGCCGAACTGGAAAAGCTCTCCGGTCAAAAGGCCACCGACCTCCACAAGCACCACGTGGACAAAATCACCTTCGCGCTCAACGGCAAGACCTACCGCCGCACGCCCGAAGTGCTCGACTGCTGGTTCGAGTCCGGCTCCATGCCCTACGCCCAGCAGCACTATCCCTTCGAACGCGCGAACGAACTGGAGAAATTCTTCCCCGCCGACTTCATCGCCGAAGGCCTCGACCAGACGCGCGGCTGGTTCTACACGCTGATGCTCCTCGGCACCGCGCTGTTCAACCAGTCACCGTACAAGAACGTGATCGTCAACGGCCTCGTCCTCGCTGAAGACGGGCGCAAGATGTCCAAGCGCCTCAAGAACTACCCCGATCCGGCGCAAATCCTCAACACCTACGGCGCCGACGCCCTGCGCCTCTACATGATCAATTCGCCCATTGTCCGCGCGGAGGACCTTTGCTTCTCCGAACAGGGCGTCCTGCAATCCCTCCGCCACCTCCTCATCCCGTGGTGGAACGCCTATTCCTTCCTCGTCACCTACGCAAACATCGATGGCTGGTCGCCTCCTTCAGCCTCCAGCCTTCAACCTTCCCCCTCGCTGCTAGACCGCTGGATCCTTTCCACGCTCGACCGGGTCACCGGCGAAGTCGTCGCCGCCATGGACGCCTACGACCTGCAACAGGCCGTGCGCCCGCTCGTGCAATTCATCGACGACCTCACCAACTGGTACATCCGCCGCTCGCGCCGCCGCTTCTGGAAGAGCGAGGACGATTCCGACAAGATGCGCGCCTACGAGACGCTCCACGCCGTTCTCCTGCGCCTGTGCCAGATCGCCGCGCCCTTCACGCCGTTCATTTCGGAGGAGATCTACCGCAACCTGCGCACGCCGGACATGCCCGAATCCGTGCACCTCTGCGACTATCCCCTCCCCGGCGCCCTCGCCCGCGACGAAGCCCTCGAAGCCCAGATGGCCCAGGTCCAGCAGGCCGTGGGACTCGCGCGGCAACTCCGCGCCGACTTCAACCTCAAGGTGCGCCAGCCGCTGGCCACCCTCCACGTCGTCTGCCGCGACGAAGCCATCCTGGACCTCATCCGCCCCCTGCAGGACATCGTGGCCGACGAACTCAATGTCAAGGAAGTCCGCTTCGGCCGCGATGAAACCGCGCTGGCCGAGCTCTCCGCCAAGGCCAACTACAAGACCCTCGGGTCGAAGCTCGGCGGACTCATGAAGAAGGCCGTCGCCGCGGTCGCCGCCTTCACCCCCGCGCAGATTTCGACGCTTCTGGATGGCGGCCAAGTCACGCTCGAACTCGATGGAAAATCCATCGTCCTCGATCCCGCGGACGTCCTGGTCCAGCGCACGCCGAAGGCCGGCCTCGCCGTCGCCTCTAGCGGCGCGCTCGTCGTCGCCCTCGAAACCGCCCTCACCCCCGCCCTCGTGCAGGAAGGCCACGCCCGCGAACTCATCAACCGCATCCAGAACCAGCGCAAGACACAGGACCTCGATGTCGCCGACCGCATCTCGCTGACGATCAAAGCGGATGCCGAACTCCTCGCCGCCGTCGAAGCCCACCGCGATGCCATCGCCGCCGAGACCCTTGCCGTCAAGCTCGATGCCATCCCCGGCACGGGCGACGTGGACATCAACGGCCACGCCTGCTCGATTGATCTCTCCCCCATGAGGTAGACCGCGACTCGCCTTTTTCCTCTTTTTTTCCACAGTGTGGAAAACTTTCCGCCGCCGTGCGAGAATGTCCCCCATGAGCGATCCGACCGAGCCTTTCGACCTCTATGCCGCCGATGAATTCCGCGTGGTGGGCCGTGCGACGCGCGGCGAGTGCCATGCCGACCGTTCGCTCATCCATGCCGTCGCCCGCGTCCATGTCTGGGACGCAAACGGGCGTTTGCTCCTGCAACTGCGATCCGCCTCCAAGGACATCCAGCCCGGCAAGTGGGACATGGCCGTCGGCGGCCATCTCCTGCCCGGCGAGGAGGCCGAGGCCGCCGCCCGCCGCGAGATGCGCGAGGAACTCGGCGTCGATGCCGGCGAACTCGTTCTTCTCCACCGCTTCCTGATGCGTTCGCCGGTCGAGACCGAATGGGTCACCACGTATTCCACCGTCCATTCCGGCCCGTTTTCGCCCGACCCCGAGGAAATCGCGGAACTGCGGTTCTGGACCTGCGCCAGGATCGACGACGCCCTCGGGACTGGAATCTTTTCCCCGGCGCTCGAAGACGAATACCGCCGCCTGCCCCGGAACGAAGGAGGTTTCCCATGCCCGCCAAAATGACATTAGGAGAAATGGCCAAGGCGCTAAACCGTCCGGCGGTTGTCTTGACCAGCCTCCAAAAGCGTTTTGAACTTCCCGTCCTGGAAGCCTCGGCCTACACCCAGGCCTACTTCGCCCTGCTTCGCAAGATCGTCCACCTGACGCTCCTTGGCATTCCCGAGAAAGATCTGGTCGAATTGTGGAAAACCGAAAAACACCTCCTGCAACTGCTGCACTTCGACGGCACCGGGTCGCCCACGTGGTTTCTCGACGAATGCGCGCACACGCGCCATTCCGAGCGGCGCCTGCTGCTCACCCACTACGATCTCGGGCCGGAGTTTACCCAGAAAGCCCTGCAGCCCCGACTCGATTTCGCGCCCAAATCCCGCGGACTCTTCTCCCACAAGGAGGTCGGCGACGACGCCCGCCGCGTCTTGGACCGCTATCTCCACCTCTACGCCGCGATCCAGACCCGGTCCCTCTCCGAAGCCCAGCAACTCCGCAACGCCCTCCGCTGGTTTCCCCGCATCCGGCCGCCGCGAAAACGGTCCGCCCCGGCCCGGGATTGACGCCCATGCCAAAGAAGTACCATCTGCCCGGCCCCCTGCCGAAGGGCTTCTCCCTCCGCAAGTCGATCCGCTGCGCGCACCTGATCATGCAGGTCTACGCGCTCTATCAGCAATGGTCCGACGCCGGCAAGCCACCCGAAGCCAAAATGGTTTTCACGCCCGTCTCGTCGGGCAAGTTGTCGTTCTCCCGGCCGTTCTGGCGGACGCTGGCCTACCGCAAGAAAATCGCCGGGGTGAAAAGACGCGTGGTCGAACGCACTCCCGCCGGGGCCTGCGTCCGCAAAGGCAACATCCTGCATGTTATTTTCCGTGGCACGCTGAGCACCGGCGAGAAAATGACCAATTGGATGGGCAGCCGGCAGGATGCGGTTTTTGACGATCTCGAGGGCGGCGGCGTGCACCGCGGATTCCACGAGTGCTACGCCTCCGTTCGGAATGCCGTCATGGAATTCCTCGCCGCCGAGGCGGCGCCGGACCGGACCATCCGCCTCACGGGCCACAGCCTGGGCGGGGCGCTGGCGATGCTGGCCGCGATGGATATCGCCACCAGCGGCCTCCCGTTCCGCGCGCTGGAAGTCTTCGCCTCCGGCACGCCGCGGCTGGGCTCGCGCAAGTGGGCGGACTATTACACCCAGCAGCCCATCTCCACCTGGCGCATCGCCAACGAGAAGGACCTCGTGACGAAGATCCCGCCAGAATTTCTCGGCTATCGCCACGTGGGCGTGCCCATCCTGTTCTCCTCGCCGGAGCACGTCATGGCCCATAGCCTCAAGCACGCCTATTTGCCGGCCCTGCTCGCCGCCCGGAAACCGAACGCCCCGTCCTGAAGCAAACGGGCGCATCCGGGATTCGGTGCCAGTTCGGGTCATGTTGAGCGCAGGCGCACCGCGCCAAAGTCGAAACATCTCGGCCGAGCGACAACGCCGAACGATTTCCCAAGTGCCGAGATCCCTCGACAAGCTCGGGATGACAGCCGCCCATGCCCGGAGCTTGATCCCAGGCCAGATGCACCGAATCGCAGATGCGCCTAAAGTCAAAATTCCGAGCCCAACGGGTTTGCCTTTTCCGCGATCAACGGTAGAATTGCACAACAATGAAGCGGCAGGTGACCATCATCGGCGGCGGCTTTGCAGGCCTGCAGGCCTGCCGGGCCTTGCGCGGCGAAACCGCGGTTCTCCTGATCGATCCCAGCCCTGTGACCACGATGCTGCCCGCCCTGCCCGATGTGGCCGGGGGCTGGGTTCCGGAGCAAATCATCCAGCACCCCATCGGTGAGTTGCTACCCTCCTGCGCCACCCATTTGCAGGCCGCGGTTTCCAGCATCGATCTGGACGCCGGAACGGTTCGGGCCGGCGACCAAACCATCCCCTACGGTCATCTGCTGGTTGCCGCCGGATCGGTTCCCAACTTCTACAACTCTCCTTTTCCCAGAGACCGGATGCACCCGCTGGCGACCCTTTCCGACGCCGTGCGCATCCGCGCCGATTTCGAGGCCTATCTGCGCGAAACGGAACGTCCCCATTTGCTGGTGGCCGGCACGGGCTACACCGGTCTGGAGCTGGCCATGAGCCTGTTCTTCCGCGCGAAGGCCGCCGGCAAAAAGTGCACCGTCACGATTGTCGATCCCACGCCCATCCTTCTGCCGTCCCTGCCGGAAAAACAGCGCCAATACGTTTTGAATTTTTTGTCCGCGCAGGGTGCCGATGTCCGGCTCGGGGTTGCGGTCGAATCGTTCGACGGACGCAACGCCGTCGCCGGAGGAACGGCCTACGAAAACACCTTCTTCTGCTGGGCCGCCGGTTCGGAATTCGCCGTGCCGGAAATCAAGGGCCAGGTCGAGCGCCTGCGCGATGGACGATTGAAGGTGGAGGCGGACCTTTCGCTGGCCGGCCATCCCAATGTCTTCGCCGCGGGCGACGCCGCGGCCATCGAGCAGAAGGGACAAGTCCTGCGCAAGGCCGTGAACTTCGCCTACTACGGAGGACGCCATGCCGGGCGCAACCTCGGCCGCCGACTGCGCGGCCAGCCGACCCGCCCCTTCCGGCCGATGGACCTTGGCTGGGTCGTGCCCTTCCACGAAACCAGCATCGGCCGCCTGCCTGGAAACATCTGGGTCCATGGCCGCCTCGGCGTGCGCCTGCACCACTTGATGTGCGGCATCCGCAACTACTCGTTCGCCAACTTCGCCGGTTGCCTGAAACTGGCCATGAAAGGAACCCACACATGAACATCAAAAAGATCCTGTTCGGCACCGACGCGGATTCCAACATCGGGTTGGTCATTCTGCGCGTCTTCATCGGCGCCGCGCTGCTGACCCACGGCTGGGGCAAGCTGTTCGGGGGCTTGGATGGATTCGCCCAAGGCGTCGCCGGCATGGGCATCCCCGCGCCCCGATTGATGGCCTTCCTGGCGGCCTTCGCGGAGAGCTTCGGCGCGATCCTGCTGGCGCTCGGCTTGCTGACCCGGCCCGCGGCGTTCCTGATCGTCTGCACGATGGGCGTTGCCATCTTCGTCGCCCACGGCGGCCAGCCGTTCGCCAAGCAGGAAATGGCCTGGCTGTACTTCGTCCCCGCCCTGTTCTTCCTGCTCAAGGGCGGTGGCAAGTGGTCGCTGGACGGGCTCGTTTCCAAGAGGCTGGGTTGAGCGGTTTCGGTTTTTCCACCGTGTGGAAACAAGTTTTCCACACAGTGGAAAACTTTTGACGCAGGCATGGCCGGCAATTAAACGGATGCGGAGAATCGGAAGGCCATGATGCAGGAAGTGATTTTCCAGCCTTTGTTGGCGGGCCTATCGATGGGATTGTTCTGCTGCGCCTCGTGCTATCCCTTCCTCGTGCCGGTGTTCGCGGCGGAAGATCGAAGCGCGCGGGCCACGCTGGGGATCTGGATGCAATTCATCCTCGGGCGGCTGGCGGGCTATGTGCTCTTCGGCGCGGCGATCGGCTGGCTGGGCGAGCGGTTCGATGCCGCCGGACTCTCCCGGATCTCCACCGTCGGCATGATGCTGATGGCCTTGCTTCTCATTTTCCATGCCGTTGGCTTGTGGCGACCCCGAAAATCATGTGGCGCGGACGAAGCCCGGCGCAAGACCGCCATTCCCGCCCTGCTCGGATTCCTGACGGGCGCCCACATCTGTCCGCCCTTTCTGATGTCCGCGGCCTATGTCTTCACCCTGCATAGCCTGGCCAAGGGCATCGCCTATTTCCTCGTCTTCTTCTGCGCCACGACGGTCCACTTCCTTCCGCTGCTCTTCGTCGGTTGGCTGGGCCGGATGAAGGAGTTCCGAGGGGCCGCCCGGGCCAGCGCCCTGCTGGTGGGCCTGCTGTTTCTTGTGTATGGTATATTGAAGCTGTGAGAAAGATTCTTGCCTTCCTTTTTCTGGTGGCGGTCGTCGGCTCGGCGGCGTGGCTGGTGGTGTCGCGCGAGCGGGCCGGTTGCGCCGAGGCGGCTCCCCCGTCGGCCGCGACTCCCGGCGATCTGCACGAAGCCCTGTGGTACGAGAAACTCGCCGGCGGCCTCGTCCGCTGTATGCTTTGTCCCCATTCGTGCCGCCTGCCCGAAGGCCGGATCGGCCGGTGCCGCGTGCGCCAGAACGTCGGCGGCAAGCTCTATTCGCTGTCGTATGGCCGGCTGGCCACCGCCCACGTCGATCCAATCGAAAAGAAGCCGTTCTTCCATGTGTTGCCCGGCAGCCGGGCCTACTCGATTGCGACGCCCGGGTGCAACCTGCGCTGCCTGTTCTGCCAGAATTGGGAGATTTCCCAGATGTATCCGTGGGAGGTGCGGACCTCGAAGGCCTCCCCAGAACAGGTGGTGGCGGAGGCCCTCCGGAGCGGGGCGGAGTCCATCGCGTTCACCTACAGCGAACCCACCATCTTCTACGAATACATGCTGGACATCGCCAAACTTGCGCAGGCGAAAGGCCTCAAGACCCTGGTCGTCAGCGCCGGCTACATCCAGCCCGAACCGCTCCAGGCGCTCCTGCCGCATATCGACGCCTACAAGGTGGATTTCAAGGCGTTCAATCCGGAGTTCTATACCGAACTCACGGGCGGCAGCCGCGACCCCGTGCTGCAGGCGATGAAAACCATCCGGGCCAGCGGCGTCTGGCTCGAGGTCGTCAATTTACTCGTCACCGGCCAGAACGACGGCGAAGAGGAAGTCCGCCAGCTGGCCCGGTGGGTCCGGGAGAACCTCGGCGACGACGTGCCGTTGCACTTCTCGCGCTTCCACCCCATGCACAAGCTGGCGAACCTGCCCCCGACGCCGATCGAGAGGGTCATCCGCGCCCGCGAAATCGCGATCGAGGAAGGGCTGAAAAATGTCTATACCGGCAACATCCCGGCCGCCGAAGGCGATTCCACCTATTCGCCCACAACCGGGGAAATCGTCATCGAGCGCAAAGGCTACTACGTGGTCCGGAACCATCTCACGAACGGCCTTGCGCCGGATGGCGAAAAAATCCCGGGGATATGGCGATGAGCGCGGTCGCCGCGTTCAGCGCCGCCAGCAGCAGAACCGTGGCGATCAAGCCCAAGACCGGCAGGGCCCAGAGGCCGATCGCCAGCGCAGCCACGCACGACCCGACGAGGTCGACACTGTAGATGACGCCCACGCGCCGCGTTCCCTCCGGATCGCCGCCCAGATAGATCCGGTTCGCCACCGGGAACTCCAAGCCGACCAGTCCGCCGACCACGCCGGCCAGCAGCAGAAATGCCCATTCGATTCCCGGCGAGCACCCCATCGCGGTTGAATCCCATAGCCGCAGCGCCCCTGCGAGGCCCGCGGCATAGATCGCCAACAGGGCGTGGATGCCCGCCAGCATCCACGGCCGGACGCCGCCGGGAATCCGGGTGCCCAGCGCCGTGCCCAGCGCCATGCCCAGCATCAGCGCCGCGAGGATCAACGCGATTTTGTAGTAGAGATAGCCGCAGAACACCTGGAACGCGAGAAGGAGGACCAGCTCGCAGGCCATGAGCGTGAAACTGCCGATTCCCATCGCCCAGGCGCCGAGCCGGCGCGGGCGCCGGCCCCGGATGGAGAACCCCATGGCCGCCATGGCAAGGGCGGCCGCCACGGGAGCCGGCCAGCGGACGTCCCCGGCGATGCGGGCCCACGCCGCCGCTCGCGAATGGAACGCGCTGAGCCAGTGGACGAAGGTGTAGTGGCAGGCCATCGGCCGCGCATCGCGGTTGAGTTGTGCGCGTTCATTGGCCTCAAAGGCCGCCCGCACCTGCCCGATGCGGTCGGTGGTCAGCCGGTACTCGATGGCGGAAGGAATGACAAAGTCCGTCCGCAGACCGCGCTGAACATAGCGGGCAATCAAATCCGCCGGGGCGGGCGGCGGCGCGAGTGGCCCCGCGGTGGCCAAATAGAAGATTTCGTATTCCGGCAAAATGGCCACCGAGTCAAACACCGCGCGCAACGTCCGGTGGATGGATGCGCCCAGATCGTTGAGTTCGCAGCTCAAATAGTCCGGCGAAAACGCGAGCCGCACGGCCAGCACGCCGCCGGGCGCCATGCGCCGACGGACATCGCGGAAGAATTCCAGGCTGTAGCACCGGTTGATCAACACCGTTCCCGGATGAGGCAGATTGAGGATGACCACATCGTAGATCGCCACCGGCACGTCCGGGCGCGGCTTGAGGAAGAACCGGGCATCCGCGATCACGGTGTTCACGCGCGGATCATCCAGCGCCCGGCGCCGGGCCGGGCCGGCATGTTCACGGGCCAGGTCGACCAACTGCGGATCCATTTCGACATAGTCCACCCGATCCGGCTGGTGCTGGAGGATTTCGCCCAGGGCGCCGTTGAAGCCCCCCCCCACCAGCAAAACCTGCCGGGGGTTTGGATGCCACAACATGGGGAAATGCGCGAGTTGTTCGGCCGCCATCTGCTCGTCCTCGGCGCCAAGGAGCAATCCGTTCGCGTAGAAGCTGATTTGACGGCCCACCGCCGTGACGGCCAGAGGGCCGTGGATGGAGTTGCGGGTTTCGACCAGGCGC
>DMJA01000046.1 GCA_003451935.1 Verrucomicrobiota bacterium
TAGTTGTGGGCCAGGATGACGGCCTTGCGCTCGGACTTGAGCTTTTGGATTTCGTCGAGGAGGTTCATGGGGTCAAATCATAGGACGGAATATCCAATAACCAATATTCAATATCCAATATTCAAGTACCATCATCCTTGGAGGGCCTGGACGGCGGCGATGGCGGCGGGGGCGTCGATGCCGAAGTGCTGCCAGAGTTCGAGATGGCCCTCGGAGGGGGCGATGCGCGGATCGGTGATGCCGAGGTGGATCAGCGGGATCTTGTGGCCGGAGGCCGCGCCGCAGACAAGCCCGGCAAAGCCGCGCAGCCCCTTTTCGGGGGAGCCGATGAGCCCGTCCTCGATGGTGACGAGGCCGTCGGGATACTGCCGGAACAGGCCTTCGAGGCGGCCTTCGTCCAGGGGAAGGCCGTTGACGACCCACGCATCCGCGGCGAGGCCATCGGCGGCGAGCATGTCGGAGGCCTCGGCGGCGACGAACGCGGTGGCGCCAAACCCGAGGATGGCTTTCCTGGCGCCGGGCATCGCCCGGAGCTGGTTCATGTCGGTCCACGGGCTGTCCGCGGTCCAGAGCGGATCTTTCGAATCTTGCCGGGCCAGGATGGGGAGGTTGTCGCGCGGGACGCCAAGGATGTGCGCGCCATTGCGCGAGGCCAGGTCGCAGATGGCGACGAAGGCGGAACGGGCGTCGGCGGGGGCATAGAAGCGGTCGAGATAGGGCAGGTAGCCAATGGCGAGATTGATCCAGTCGAGCGACCAGCCGGAGAAGTGGTCGCGGCCGGTGCAGGAGCCGACGTGCGAGAGATGGAAGGCGACGTTGAGCCCTTCGTTCGCTCCGGTCAGGTTGCGCTGGTAGCGCCACATTTCGAGGCCTTCGCGGGCGATTCCCTCGAAGAAGGCCGCGAACGTGGCGAAGACCACCAGCTTGGGATCGGGGGTGGACATGGCCAGTCCGTTGGCCATCATGGTCGCGATCTGCTCTTCGATGGAGAGCTGGAACTGGTGGTCGGAATCGAGCACCTTCTGGGCGAGATCCACCTTGGTGGAGGGGGCGAGATCGCAATCCAGCACAAACATGGCCTGGGGGTGGGTCTTGGCCACCAGTTCGTAGGCGGTGGCGACGCCGGCGCGCGGCGTGATCCACTTGCCGCCGGCCGCGGGCAGGGCGGCCTCGGCCTTGGCGAGGATGTCTGCGGGGATGACGAGGTTTTCCGCGCCGGGGGCGGGGCGTGCGGCGGTGGTGACCGATACGGGCGGGAGGGCGCGCCAGCGCGCCAGCGCCTCGGCCTGCTTCTTCGAGGACTGCAGCATGGGGGTTGCCAGCAGGGAATCGAGGTCGCGCCCTTTCATGTGGCCGTCGTGGTGCGCCTTGCCGCCGGGCAGGCCGTTGACCAGGAACAGGCATTCCATCATCGAGGGCAGGTCGCGATAGCTCATGAGGCAGCCGGGCAGCCAGACCGGCTTGTCCATGGCCACGCCGTTCTTGGCGGCGAAGGCCGACAATTCGGCGCCGATGCCGAACCGCTCGCCGACCTGGGAGAGCGGGACATCGTTCTTCCCCGTCGGGAAGATCAGGGTCGGGACGCCATTCCGGGCGAGCGAACGGGCCTCGCGGAGGGTTTTCCACAGCGTGGAAACATCGTACAGGGACGGAGTCTCGAGGATCTGGACGCCCATGGCCTCGATGATCGGGCGGGGATCCTTGCCGGTCATCTTCCGGGTGGTGCCGGAGAGCTGGATGCCGTTCCGGTGCATGATGAAAGTGATCGGCGCCTTGTGCGCATGCGCCGCATGGAAGCCGTTGAGGGAGTGGCCGGCAATCCAGCCGGCATCGCCGCAATGGCACAGCACCCAGGCATCGGATCCGTAGGCGGCGCGCTTGCCGAGGGCCTGGCCGACCGCGGTGGGAATCATGACGCCGAGGCGCCCCCCGTTGAGCTGGGTGCCGCCGGGGACCCAGGAGACGTGGCCGGGGATGTCGAGGCCGCGCCGGAAGGTGTCGATGACGCGGCGGCGATCCAGAAAGCCCAGCGTGGACAGCGCGGAGAAATAGCCGATGGAGGTGTGGGCGTTTTCAATGGTGAAATCCCGCTCGGCGCGGTTGACCAGCGCGAGGGTCAGCAACAGCGGGGGGATCAGGTCGAGGCCGCCGCCCATATGGTCCACTTCGTTGATCTTCGACAGCGAGGCGACGGCCTCGATGGCGAGGCGGGCGGCATCGATCTGCATGGCCTCGAACAAGGTGACATCGTCGTCGGACAGGCGCGCGACTTGTTCGATATCCAGTTGGAAGGGCGGAACGGACGACACGACTTCGCGGCGCATGTAGAGCGAGTCGGCCAAAAGGGTTTTATTGCGGGTTTGCTGGAGGGCGTCGGGGGAGAATCGGGTTTTCATAATGCGGGGGAGTCTGCCGAAAGAAGGCTCCGCCGTCAATGGCCGGCCGGACCGCAGCCGGTGGGCGCATCTGCGATTCGGTGCAAGTTCGGGTCATGTTGAGCGGAGGCGCTCCGCGCCGGAGTCGAAACATCTGGGCTTTGCGACCATGGCGGGCCTGCAGGACTGCGCCGAGATCCCTCGAC
>DMJA01000071.1 GCA_003451935.1 Verrucomicrobiota bacterium
GGGCGGGGGGGCTTGCCGCGAACGTCGGCCCTGTTTCTTTCTGGCGGCGCTGATTTGAGCGAACAGCCAAATGGCGCCGGCGATGAACCAGACGACCAGGTCGAGGTCCACGCCTTCCGAAACAGCCAGGAAGATGGGCGGATGGAGCGGCATCAGGCCTGCGGGGGCTTTTCGCCTTCGGCGAGGGACTCGCGCATGGAGGTGTCGGCCATGATGTTCTGCATGCGCAGGTAGTCCATCACGCCGAGCTTGCCTTCGCGCATCGCGGTGGCGATGGCCATCGGGATCTCGGCCTGCGCGGCGACGACCTTGGCCTGCATCTCCTGGATGCGGGCGCGCATTTCCTGCTCGGCGGCGACGGCGGTGGCGCGGCGTCCTTCGGCTTCGGCCTGGCGCAGCTTCTTGTCGGCCTCGGCGCGCTCGGTTTCGAGCAGGGCGCCGACGTTGGCGACTTCGCGCGCGCCGGAGACGCCGGCGACGGAGACGTCGGCGATGTCGATCGAGACGATCTCGAAGGCGGTCTGCGAATCGAGGCCGGAGTTGAGCACCTTCTTGCTGATTTCGTCGGGGTTCTCCAGCACGTTCTTGTAGCTGGGCGACGAGCCGATGGCCGAGACGATGCCTTGGCCGACGCGGGCGATGATGGTGTCCTCGGTGGCGCCGCCGACGAGGCGGGCGAGGTTGGCGCGCACGGTGACGCGGGCCTTGACGAGGAGGCGGATGCCGTCCTTGGCGACGGCGTCGAGCATGGGCGCGCCCTTGGCCGGATCGGGGCAGTCGATGACCTTCGGGTTCACGGAGGTGCGGACGGCGTCATAGACGTCGCGCCCGGCGAGATCGATGGCGGCGGCGCGCTGGAAGGTGAGCTCGATGTTGGCCTTGTCGGCGGCGATGAGCGCCTGCACGACGTTGATGACGTCGCCGCCGGCGAGGAAGTGGGCCTCGAGCTGGTCGGTGGTGAGGGGCAGGCCCGCCTTGACGGCGCGGATGCGGGCATCGACGATGAGTTTGGGCACCACGCCGCGGAGCGTCATGCCCACGAGGTTGAACAGCGAGATGTAGGCGCCGGACATCCAGGCGCGCACCCACACCTTGATGAAGGAGAAGAAGAGGGCGAGCAGGATGACGACGACGATCGCCAGCAGGATGAACAGGATGTTGATGAAGGGCATGACGGGACTCCTTTATTCGGTTGTTTCCGGGGGTTCGGGGTTCTTGGGCAACGGGGGCGGGCCGGGCGGCGGGGGCACCGGGAACGGGAAGGCGGGCCGCTGCAGGAAGGCGAGCGCGAGCGCGCCCGATCCGAGCACGAGCACCGGCAGGGCGATGAACGAGGCGACGCCGGGGAGCGCGGCGGCGAAATAGAGGAGGAACAGCCCCGTGGCCAGCGACGACAGGACGCGCGCGAAGGTCTGCGGCCCCGTCGCGCGCAGCAGCCGGTGGCCCAGCCAGAGCGCGATGACGATGTGGGAGAGGTAGGCGAGCGCGCCGTAGAGCGCGCCCAGCAGCAGGGCCAGCGGGAGGCCGACGATCGTCATGGCCGCGAAGGCAATGAGGAAGGGGCCGAACAGGACCGTGAGCGCGCCGGCGGCCAGCACGCGCCAAGGCGACAGGCGCAGCCGGCGCACCGCGCCGCCGGCCAGATCGGGGAAGAAGCCGACGAACGGCATGCCCGCCAGCAAGGCCGCGAGAAACAGATAGCCGTGGAGGACCATGCGCGCCCGGAGGGGCGCTTTCGGCAGGGCGGCCGTCTGCACGACGTCGCCGCCGATGGACACGCTTGCATCGTAGGCCAGCGGCTTGGGGGAGGTATAGACGAGGTCGCCGGCGATCTGGGTGTCCGGCGCGATGCGGATTTCGTCGGCGTGGATGCGCACGCGGCCGCCCCAGCGGCCGCCCAGCGTGACGGATTTCGCAACGATCCACGCATCGCCCTCCACCGCGCCCTCGCAGATGACGGCGGCGCCGAAGAGGGCGGCCTCGCCGCGCACGGTGGCATTGGTGGTGAGCTGCAACCCCTTGGCATAGGCGAGCAGATTCTGCCGGATGTCGCCGCCGAGCACGGCGGTGCCGGCCAGCACGCGCAGGTCGCCGGCGGATTCGCCGTCGAAGCGGACGGAGTGGGCGGCCAGCAGCCACAGGTCGCGCCCGGCCTTGCCCTGGATGTCCAGCTTGTTCGCGGCCCACAGCGTTTCCTCTTCGAACCGCCCGTCGGCGGGCAGGACGAGCGTGTTGGTATCCGCGCGCCACTGGTAGGCGTTCGCGGCGGCGGGCGCCACCAGGAGCCAGGCCAGGATGAAGAGTCGCCGCGTCATGGTTGCGGGGGGGGCGCGTCGCGGACGAGGAGATTTCCGCCCTGGACGGCGCTGACGTGGATCGTGGCGCCGGCGGCGATCCATTCGCCGTTTGCGGCGAGCACGTCGTAGCGCTTGCCGCCGATCAAGGCGATGCCGCCCGGCCGCAGGGCGGTGACGGCTTCGCCGGTGGCGCCCACCAGTTCGAGCGAGGGCGAGGCGGATTTGAAATCCGCGCCATCGGCGTGCAAGGCGATGCGCTTGCCGACCCGGCTGCGGGGAAAGAGCTGCACCCACATCAGCAAGCCGATGCCGCCGAAGACCACGATGGCCAATGCGGAGAGGAATCCCCAGGGCGCGGGGAAGGTGGCCAGCCCGATGCCCATGGCCGCCAGCAACGCGAGGCCGCCGATGACACCCGCGACCCCGCCCGGGATGAACACCTCGGCGACGATCAGCAGCAGGCCGGCGGCCAGCAGACCGACATACCACGAAAACGGACTCATGCTCATGCCCGGGAAAATACCATGCGGACGGGTCCGGGTGCAAAAGGTCTTTTGCCGAATCTCGAGCCCGGGGCGCATCTGCGATTGGGTGCA
>DMJA01000185.1 GCA_003451935.1 Verrucomicrobiota bacterium
GTCCCCGGCCCCCGCCCCGCCGGCAACGGGAGGGCCCGCCATCCGGTTGCGCGCAGAGACCATTTTGCCGGCCATGGACTTCGGACCCATCGCCCATGCCCGGCCCTCCCCCCGCGGCTATCCATGGATGGTCTTGTTCAACCAGCCCATTCAACCGGCCTGGCAAGAAGAGCTTGAAGCCGCTGGCGCCGTTGTCCGCGCCTATCTCCCCGACCACGCGCTGCTGATCGAGGCTCCGTTGGCCGGGCTGGAAAAAATCCGCCGGTTGCCGCAGGTGGCCTGGTCCGGCGAATACCGGCCGGCGCACAAAATCCAACCGCTTCTGGCCGGGCTGGCGCGGCAGAATCCCGCCCTGTCCGTCCCCGTCACCATCCAGACCTTCTCGCCCGGGGATGCGGCGGCACTCGCCCGGCAGCTACAGGCCGCGGGGGCGAGCGACATCCGCGCCACGGCCGCGAAACGCTGGGGGCTTGTGCGGGCGGTGATGCCGGCGCGAACCGCCTCGGACTTGGCGGCCCTGCCCGAGGTCCAATGGATCGAACACCACGAGACCCCGGAATTCCTGAATGATTTCGCGCGCGCCAGCGAACATCTCGATATCGATGCCGCCCGCGAGGAGCACGGACTTTCCGGCGACGGGCAGATCGTGGCCATCGCCGATACCGGTCTCGACACCGGCAACCGGAACACCTTGCATCCCGATTTCGCCGGCCGCCTTTTGGAGGTGCTCGACACCGGGCGATTGACGAACTGGAGCGATGCCTATTACCACGGCACGCATGTCGCCGCCTCCCTGCTGGGGACCGGCGCAGCCTCGGGCGGGCAATATCGCGGCGCGGCACCCGGCGCGCAACTCGTGTTCCAGTCGATCCTGACGGACAGTGCCACCCTCAACCTGCCCGACGACCTCAATGAATTC
This sequence comes from Verrucomicrobiota bacterium, assembly GCA_003451935.1. Taxonomy (GTDB): domain Bacteria; phylum Verrucomicrobiota; class Kiritimatiellia; order CAIQIC01; family Lenti-01; genus Lenti-01. The sequence continues at coordinate 920 of DMJA01000185.1, forward strand.
TACCAACCTCCCTACGACCTCGGCGCGCGCATCCATTCCGACAGCTGGGGCAGCGCGGTCTACGGTGAATACACCAGCGATTCGATGACGACCGACGAATTCGTTTGGGACCATCCGGACATGCTGCCGGTTTTTGCCGCCGGCAACGAAGGGATCGATGCCGACCGCAATGGCGTGGTGGATGCCCCCTCGCTCGACTCGCCGGCCTCGGCCAAGAATGTGCTGGCCGTCGGCGCCAGCGAAAGCGGGCGACCTTCCGGCAGCGGCGGCAAGACGGCCCAAACCTACGGAAGCGCCTGGCCGTGGGATTATCCCGCGCCGCCCATCTCCACCGATTTGATTTCTTCCAGCCCGGACGACGGGCCGCAGGGAATGGCGGCGTATTCCTCCCGCGGACCCGCCGCAGACGGACGGACCAAACCCGACCTGGTCGCCCCCGGCACCGATATCATCTCCGCGCGGTCGCGGGCCTCCGCCGTCACCGGCTGGGGAGTGCTGGGGGGCAACACCAACTATTGTTTCATGGGGGGCACCAGCATGGCCACGCCCCTCGCCGCAGGGGGCGCCACCCTTGTCCGGCAATATTGCACCGATGTCCTGGGCATGCCGCAGCCCTCCGCGGCGCTGCTCAAGGCCGCGCTACTGGGCGGGGCCCGATCGCTCGCCCCGGGCCAATACGGAACCGATGGATTCCGCGAAGTCCCGGCGCCGCCAAGGCCGAATTCCACCGAAGGCTGGGGCCAGGCGGACATCGCCGGAACGTTGTTTCCGCTAGCCGGCGCGCAGGCCGTGCTCATGGAAGGACCTTCCGCGCTGAACACGGGCGGAACCGACTCATTCGCGTTCTCCGTGGTGAGCAACACCCCACTGACGATCGTCCTGGCCTACAGCGATTATCCGTCCGCCCTTTCCGCCGCCGTAAATCTGGTGAACGATCTCGACCTCCTGCTGCTCGATCCGGATGGCGTCCCCCATCGCCCCAACGGGCTCGGCGAAGCCGACCGCCTCAACAACATCGAGGGCCTCGATGTCGCCGCGCCCAAGACCGGCCGATGGACGCTGTCGGTGTCCGCGCCCAATGTGCCGCAGGGTCCGCAACCCTATGCACTCTATCTCCGCGGCGCCATCCAAATGCCGGCCACCATCGAGCACACTCCGTTGGACAACACATGGATCACCAATCAAGCCTTTCGGATCGCCGCGGAAGTCACTTCCCCCGGCGAGCTGGATGCCGGCACCATCCAGTTGCATTGGCTGACCATTCCCGGGTCAGGCGCGTTCGCCACCACAGCCATGCTGTCCACCAATGGCAGCCACTTTGAAGCCTCGATCCCGGCGCAGCCCGTTGGCACGCGTGTCTACTATTACCTTTCCGCCGGGCCGTCCAACCTGACGACCTTCCATCCCGCCGATGCCCCCGTCGAGCTGCATCGCTTCGAAATCCGGCCGCCGGTGACCTTGGCCGTGTCCGGGTGGCCTTCCAATTTCTTCACGGCAGATCCGGCCTATGGCGTGCACACGCTGGCCTCCAACACCGCGGTCCACGCCAGCGCAAGCTATCCGCCCGACGGCACAAATGGCTGGCGCACCGCATGCGTTGGCTGGCAAGGCACCGGTTCCATCGCCGCCACAGGCACCGCGGATTTTTGTGATTTCACGCTGACGGGCGATTCCTCCATTGCCTGGCTATGGCAGGAACAGGTCGCGTTGATGCACACCTCTTCGCCCCATGGCGCCATCGCCGCCACCATCTGGCATGCCCGGGACGCCATCGCCTCCAGCCTCGCCGCGCCCGAGGGCCATATGTTCAACAATGTCCCGCTGACCTTCGCCGGCTGGACCGTGGACGGCGCGCGCTGGCCCGACAATCACGCGCCTTCCCGCCGGCAAATCGACGGCATTCCGATGCCCGGCCCGCGCCTCGCCACCGCCACCTATGTCGATACCGCGCTGGACAGCGATGCCAACGGATTGCCCGACTGGTTTGAATTGCGCTATTTCGGCTCGCTGGGCCAAGACCGCTATGCCGATCCCGATGGCGACGGCTACGAAAACGAACTGGAAGCCGCCGACCACTCCGACCCGCTCAACGCGGCTTCGCTTCCTGTCCCGCCGGCGATTCAGCACCATCCACTTCCTTCGCCCGCGTCCAATCCCGCGCCCTGGACCGTCGCGGCGACGATCACCGACAACTACCTCGTCGCCTCCGCCACCCTGCACTGGCAACGCAACGGCGGCCTCGCGCGCTCCATCGCCATGACCCCGTCCGCAGACCATCTTTTCACCGCGGCAATCCCCTCGCCCGCACGCGATGGCGATCGAATCGACTATTTCCTCTCCGCCGCCGATGACGCCGGGTTTTCTTCCCAATCCCCGACCTGGACCGTCACCGTCGCCTATGCCCGGATCGCCTACTCGCCCACCGCACTCGAAGCCTCTGCAACGGCGGGCATGCCAACCAACATCATGCTGCAGATCCAAAACATCGGCAGCCGGCCGCTGGAAATTTCCATGGAAACCGCCCCCATCGGCTTCGCGGACGATATGGAATCCGGCACAAACGGCTGGACGCGGCCCGATGGCAATGTCGATTGGCACATCAGCGCCCAAAATTCCCACTCCACATCGAACGCCTGGTATTGCGGGCAGGAGGCCTCCCGCACCTATCGCGATTCGACCCACGCCGCCCTCGCCACCCCGCCCATCCATCTGGCCGCCACCGCTTCTCGTCTGGATTTCATGCACCGCGCGCGCTTCGAGATCGATCAGGACGAATTTCCAGACGGCATCCATTATTGGGATTCCGGCGTCCTCGAAATCTCCGACAGCGGGGGGCTCACGTGGCAATCGCTGGTTCCCGAGGGGGGGTATCCCGGCCTGATCACCTCCAACCCGGCCTCGCCGTTCGCCCCCGACACTCCTTGCTTCGTGGACACCGCCGACTGGGATCCCGCCGGCGCCGACCTGTCCGCCTACGCCAACCGGGAAGTCCAGATCCGGTTCCGCTTCGGGGCGGACCGGTACGTGGTCGCCGAAGGCTGGCGCATCGACGACTTCGTCGTCTCGCCCCGCACGGAATATGGCGGATGGCTCGCGCTCCCGGCCAACCCCTTCAGCCTCGGGGCCGGACTGGCCAGCAATCTCGTACTGACGCTGGACCCCGCGCGGCTCCCGCCCATGGCGTCCGACCATCTGGCCATCCTCATCCACCACAACGATCCCGAGCAGGCCTCGCCCATCGTCGTGCCCATCGTTCTCCACAACACCTCAAGGCGCGTGCGCGTCACCACCGAGGGCGATGGTCAGGCCACCCCCTCCGGCGACATTTTGGTAGCGCCCGATCAATCCTTCACCGTAGATTTCGACGCGAATGCCGGCGCCTTCATCTTCGAGATTCAAACGAATTCCGTCCTGCTTCCGTTCACCGATGTGACCAACTCCAAAACCCTTCACTGGAGCTCCATCCAGAGCAATCTCGACATCCACGCCGTGTTCGCGCCCTGGCTCGATGCAGACCCCATCCCGTCCGAATGGCTCGCGGCCTATGGTCTCACCAACCGCAGTTGGATGGCAGAGGCCATGCTCGATCCCGACACCGATGGCTTCACGACCCTGGATGAGTACACCGCCGACACCGATCCCGTGGATGAAGCATCCTATCTGCGCGTGTCCCGCTTGTCGCCGGCCCTCACGAATTGCCATGAGGTGGTCTGGACCAACGAGGCGCCCTACGAGATCGGCACGGCGACCGTATGCGACGTGGTGGGCATGATCATCACCTGGCCCTGCTCCACCGGCCGGGTCTACGACTTGCAGTCCCGTTCGAATCTCTTGACCGGTGCCTGGTTGCCCATGGCGGGCTGGACCAATCTAGTTCCGCACGCAAATGAAATATCCATCACGAATCTATGGGCCCTTCCGTGGGATCCATTCGTGCGGGTCCGCGTCCGCCTGCCTTGACCTGCCCCCGCGTTCCGCTACAGTGAAGCCCGATTGGATTTCATGAGACTTGCCCGCAATCTTTCTGTCCTCGCCGCCTTCGGGCTATCCGTCCGCATGGCTTCTGCCGCCCTGGAATATGGGGTGGTCGATCTGGGCACCTTGGGGGGCACCCAAAGCGTCGCAACTGGAATCAACGACCGCGGCCAAGTTGTCGGCTGGTCGCTCGATGCCGATGTCCGCACCCAAGCTTTCCTTTGGCAAAATGGCAACATGACCGGGCTCGGCTTTTTCCCCGGCGGCACCAGCAGCGTGGCCAACGCCATCAACAACAACGGGGAAATCACAGGCTATTCCTACGTGTCCGCCACCAATTACCACGCTTTCCTCTACGTAACCAACAGCCTCGTGGACCTCGGAACTCTGGGAGGTCCCAACAGCAAGGGGCTGGCCATCAACAACAAAACCGAAGTGGCCGGGCTGGCCTACGTGTCCACCAATCTCCTCCCGATCTGGTACGATGCATTCTGGTGGCGCACCAACCAGATGGTCGTCATCCCGCCCTATCAATCCAAGAGGACCTGCGAGGGCCGCGGAATCAATGAAAACGGCTTCGTTAGCGGGTTCACGGTCCTGGACATCCCCGCTACGGACCGTTCGTGGGGCTATGTATGGCACGACGACAACCAGAATGCGTCCAACGACCTGTATGAGATGAAGCTCCTGGGCACGCTGGGCGGGGATTACAGCGAAGCTTGCGCCATTAACGAGGCGGGCCAAACCGTGGGTTGGGCCGGGATCACCAATACCTTCTATCCTCTCCATGCTTTTCTCGTCACGCCTTCCAATGGTGTCTGGAAACTTCCCTCCATCAGCAATACCGACCGGACAAACCTGTTGATGTCAAGCCTTGGCGCCCTGGAAAGTCCCTTCAATAACTCGTACGCCAACGCCATCAACGATCGCACCTGGATTGTCGGGACCTCCACCACGGGCTCCGGCACCAATCAGGCCTTCCTTTGGCGCGAGGGCGTGATGACCAACCTCAATCTCCTCATTCCTTCCAATTCCGGATGGGTACTCACCAACGCCACCGGCATCAACGAGCACAACGAGATTGTCGGCTCCGGACTCTTCCATGGCCAGCCACGCGCGTTCATGCTTCGGCAGGACGGACGCATCACCGCCATGGCCCCCATCGTCCAGACCAACCTCTGGATCTTCACCAACGAGTTCGACGAAGTCGTCACCCAGACCGAAATGCATGTTGAAGCGCACGTCCTGCAATGGGCCGGCATCTGGGGAACCAATGCCAACACCAGCCATGTATTCACCGTGGAATATTGCGACACCTTGCCCCTCAGCAATTGGGCGCCGGTCGCCCCGACCGCCCAGTGGCCCATCGCCGAAAACTATTGGACCAACGCCGACTTCAATGCCGCCTCCAGCCGCTTCTTCCGCATCCGTGCGCAGGAAGGCAGCGGCGGCGTCACCCGGCCGTCCAGGCGATCCGGAACACCCCCTCCTGTGAGGCGGCCACGGCCCCATGCCACTCGATGATCGGTCCGGCTTCTGCAGGCGGGCAGGACCCCGGTCCCGTGAACAGATTGAAAGATCGTCCAGCGGAAGGCCGTAAAACAGCCCCCTTCCCCGCATCCAGAACGCGCGCACCTTTCGGCAGATGGATCCGTAGTGTCACATGGCGCGAACATGAAGATGGCGCGATGCGGATATCAGTCGTTAAACCGTTCTGCCGGAGCAAGAATTCCGTCCGCGTGAAATCGCCCCTTTCATGGGCATTGGAGATTCCGTCGTCCTCGTAGAGCCAGCGCGTCTGCGTTTGGTCCTGCGATGGCGCATAGGCATCCACGACCAATTCCGGCCAATGCGCGAGGCCCGTTGCCTGCCGTTGCGGGGCGGACAAGACCATCCCGCCCCTGCGGACAAACAGCGGAATTTCGTCCAAGGGGCACTTCACCCCCATGGTGACCGGGCCGCGGTGAATCCGTCCCGTCCATACCTCCTGCCACTCGCCCGGCGGAACCCACACGGTCCGCTCGGCAAGTTTGCCTTTGGCCGCAGGGCCCAGGATCGGCGCGACAAGCAGATCGTCGCCCAGCACATATTGAGTGGCATCCGCCGCTTCCGGAAATTCTGGCCATTCGAGGTCGCACCGCCGCATCAGCGGCATGCCCGTCCGGTGCGCTTCGTGCGCGGCCGCGTACAGCATCGGCAGCAGCCGATAGCGCAGGCGGAAGAAATCACCGACAATTTTTTCGGCCTCCCCGCCGTATTCCCAAGGATAGCGGTGCACCCCGGCGGTGCAATGGATGCGCGCCACGGGCGCAAACGCGCCAAACTGCATGAACCGCACGTAGAGTTCCTCGTCCGGCTGGCCGTGGTGTCCGCCCAGATCCTCGTGCACATAGGGCAGCAGCGAGACAACGCCGCTGTCCACCCCGTTGCGCACGCCCCACTCCAGATAGCGCCATTCCGCCACCGTGTCGCCCGTCCACCACACCGGGAACCGGTGTGCCGCTGGATGCGACGGGGCATCGAGCCGACCGTTGTTGATGCCATCCACGTTGGACATGATGAGGGGGCGCTGGCCGGGCCGGAATTCCTTCGTGATGTCGCGGTAGAGGCGCATGCCCCAAACTTCCTTTTCCAGCCCCCGGACCGGCGACTGCAGATGGGTATGCCAGTTCCGGTCGAACCACCACAGGTCCACGCCCAGCGCCAGCAGCGAAACAAGGCCCTCTTTCCGGAACCGCAGTTCCTCCGGCGCAAGCGCATGCTTCCCCTTCGGCTCGGGATGGTCGTTCAGCATGACGCGCACCTGCCGTTCATGCGCGAATCGCACGAACCGGGCCATGTCCGGAAAGAGCTCTTGGTTGATCCCGTAGCCGCACGAGGCGCCCACCCTCCAATCGGTATCGGCCACGAACACATCCAGCGGGATCTGCGCGCGCCGGAAGCGGTCGATTACATCGAGGGCGCCTTGCTCGGAATAGGGATAATACCGGCTGTACCAAAGACCCAGCGCATAGAGCGGCACCATCGGGATTCCGCCCGTCAGGCGCAGGAAATCGGAACGGAAGGCCTCATAGCCCGCCGCCGCCGGGAAGAACACGTAGGCGTCCGGCGCATCGTTTTCCAGATCCCATCCCGATGTGGCATCCTCCTCTCCCTCGGGTGGAGGCAGCGCCCCGCGCGCCGCGGGAACCACGCGCGGGGAATCGCCCATCACCCAGATGGACGGCAGGGCCGACGGCGCCGGCAAAAACTTCTTCCCCAGCATCGCGTTCGACAGCACGCACAGCGTCTCGCCGGCCGCCGATTCGATCCGCACGCCTTCCAGCCCTTGCGCGCCAGCGGGCACCACCACGCGATAGTTCGCCGTCGCCACGCGGAAATCATCCCCTTCCAAGGCCGACGTCGCTTCCACTCCCTCGAAGCTGCGGCCGCAGACCGTGAAGGTCTCGCGGTCTTCGAATCCCTTCGGTCCCCGCTGCTCGATCCGCACCAGATGCGCCCCCAACGGCTGCACGCGCACCTCTCCGACCACAAACGACGATGGAACGGCATTCGCCATGGCACAACTCCCGGCAAGAAAGACAGGGACCATCCAAGCTTTCATCCGCGCCATTCGTACCCCCGCCCGCCAGAATTTTCTTCTCATCCGGAAAAAACGAGTTATCATTTTTTACTATGAATGAGGTTCCCTCCCCGTTTTCCCCCCGGCCCGGCTTCGACGGCGTGGTCGTGTCGCTTTCCAACAAGCGCTGGTACCTGCGCCAATGGCACGCCCACGAAACCCTCGAAATCAATCTCGTCCTGCGGGGGTCGGGCCACGTCCTC
>DMJA01000119.1:0-133 GCA_003451935.1 Verrucomicrobiota bacterium
GATTTCTCCATGCGCTACATGCTCATCAAGGGGCAGGGCAACTTCGGCAGCATCGATGGCGATCCGGCGGCCGCCTACCGCTATACCGAGTGCAAACTGGGCAAGATGGCGGAGGACCTGCTGGCGGACATCG